>JAYRQX010000735.1:0-4690 GCA_041910415.1 Acetobacteraceae bacterium
CTCGGCCGGCACGGGCGGCGGCAGCGCGCCGGGCGGGGTGGCTTGGGCGAAGGCGCCGGCCCCGGGTTGGCAGAGGGCGAGAAGGGCGATCAGGGCAGTGCGGTGCATGGATCGGGTCTCCATGCGGGAATTTGGCATCGCCGGATGGCGAAACAATGGACGGGCATCATGGCGGCCCGCCGAAGGTTCGACATTTGGCGAGCCGCCCCGCGCATGGGAACCCGGAATGCCGCCCGCTCGCGGTCGGCTGTGCCGATCAGCCGGCAGTCCGGCGAAGCCAGGCCGCGGGAGGCGGCGCCCGGCGTCCGAGGGTCAGAACACCACGACCAGCGGCCGCAGCATTCGGCCGCTCGTATCAGCCGTCGCTGCCGAACAGCCAGCGCTGGAAGCGGTGGTAGCGCTCGGTGGTCCAGTTCCCCGCGCGCACCAGTGCCCCGCCCGTCCGCTGGGCCCCACGCTCGACGGCGTTGCCGGTCCGCTGGGCGCCGCGCTCGATGGCGGCCCCGGTCCGCTGCGCCCCCCGCTCGATCGCGCCCTCGGTGCGTTGCACCGCGCCTTGCTGCTGGCCCTGGGACTGCGCCGATGCCGGCATGGCGGCAAGGACGAGGAGCAAAGCGAGCACGAGGCGCCGGTTCGGTGTCATGGCCGCCAGATAGACCCGGGGTCCCATGTGGGCGTCAACCCGCTTCGCGGCCTCGTGATGGGCGCCCCGGCGTTCCGGTCTGGCTCCGCCGGGATGTTGCCGCGCGCGGGCCGTCCCGCGATCAAATGCTGGACCGATCCGGCGTCGGACGCGACCGGCCTGGCCTGCGACGCGGTCTCCTCGCGCGTCCAGGACCTCGCCGCCAGGGGCTGAAACCCCCGCGCGCCGCCGCCATGGGAGCCGCGCGCTTGACCTGTTGCCGCCCGGCTCCGCATAAGGCCGTCATGCGAGCGATGGAACGCGCACGAATTATGGTCCCGGCCCTCGTCTGAGGACCGGGTTCCTATGCGCACGTCCCACGATGATCCGCCGCGCGGCCGGGATGGACCCGGCGCCGGCCGCCCGAGACAGGCCCCCATGACCGACAGCCCCGCCGAGGCCCGCGACTACCGCGGCACCGTCTTCCTGCCCAACACCCCCTTCCCCATGCGCGGCGAACTGCCGAAGCGCGAGCCGGAGATGCTGGCGCGGTGGGAACGCATCGGGCTGTGGGAGCGGCTGCGCGCGCAGTCCAGGGGGCGGGAGCTCTTCGTTCTCCATGACGGCCCGCCCTATGCGAACGGCAACCTGCATATCGGACACGCGCTGAACAAGATCCTGAAGGACGTCATCAACCGCTCGGCCCAGATGTCGGGCTACGACGCCGACTACGTGCCGGGCTGGGACTGCCACGGCCTGCCGATCGAGTGGAAGGTCGAGGAGGAATACCGCGACCCCCGCGGCAAGTACCAGGGCGGGCGGAAGAAGGACGACGTCCCGGTCCTGGAATTCCGCGCGGAATGCCGCGCCTATGCCCAGCATTGGCTCGGCGTGCAGCGCGAGGAATTTGTGCGCCTCGGCGTCGCTGGCGACTGGGACGACCGCTACGCGACGATGGATCTGCCGAGCGAGGCCGCGATCGCGCGGGAGATCGGCAAGTTCCTGCTGAATGGCTCGCTCTATCGCGGCCTCAGGCCGGTGATGTGGAGCCCCGTCGAGAAGACGGCGCTGGCGGAAGCGGAGATCGAATACCACGACCATGTCTCGCCGACGCTGCATGCGAAGTTCCGCGTGCTGAAATCCGCCGCGGCGGATGTGGTCGGCACGGATGTGGTGATCTGGACGACCACGCCCTGGACCATGCCGGGCAACCGGGCGGTCGCGTATGGCGAGGAGATCGACTACGCGATCGTGCATGTGGAGGGCATCGCCGAAAACGCGCTGCTGAAGGTGGGCGACCGTCTGCTCGTCGCGCTGCCGCTGCTGCCGGGCTTCGAGAAGGAGGCCGGCATCGGCGCGCACAGCATCAAGCGCGTGCTGAAGGGCGCGGAACTCGCCGGCACCATCGCCGCGCACCCGCTGCGCGGCCGCGGCTATGATTTCGACGTGCCGCTGCTGCCCGGGGACTTCGTCACCACCGAGGCCGGCACCGGTTTCGTGCACATCGCGCCGGGCCATGGCGAGGACGACTTCAACCTCGGCCGCGCGCACGGCCTGCCGATCCCGGAAACGGTCAACGACGACGGCACCTTCACGCGGCACGCCCCGGGCTTCGAGGGGCTGCACGTCTTCAAGGCGCATGACGCGATCTACGCCGCGATGCGGGAAGCCGGCACGCTCGCCGCCACGGGCAAGCTGACGCACAGCTATCCGCATTCCTGGCGCTCCAAGAAGCCCGTCATCTTCCGCGCCACGCCGCAATGGTTCATCGGCATGGATTTGCCGCTCGCCTTCGGCAAGACGGACGGCGCCGGCACCATCCGCACCAAGGCGCTGGACGCGATCGCGGCCACGCATTTCGTGCCGGAGGCCGGGCGCAACCGCATCGGCGCCATGGTCGCGGGGCGGCCGGACTGGTGCATCAGCCGCCAGCGCGCCTGGGGCGTGCCGATCACGGTCTTCGTGGACAAGGCGACCGGCGAGCCGCTGCGCGACCCCGCCATCATGGACCGCGTCGTGGAGGCCTTCACGACCGAGGGCGCGGATGCCTGGTACAAGCCCGGCGCCGCCGCACGTTTTCTCGGCGCCGGCCGCAACCCTGCCGACTACGAGCAGGTGATGGACATCGTCGATGTGTGGTTCGAGTCAGGCTCGACCCACGCCTTCGTGCTGCCGTACCACGGCTTCCCCTTCCCGGCGGACCTGTATCTGGAAGGCTCCGACCAGCATCGCGGCTGGTTCCAGTCCTCGCTGCTGGAGAGCGTCGGCACCAATGGCGTGGCGCCCTTCAAGGCCGTGCTGACCCACGGCTTCGTGCTCGACGAGCAGGGCCGGAAAATGTCGAAATCCCTGGGGAACGTCACCGCGCCCCAGGAAGTGATGGAGAAATACGGCGCGGACATCCTGCGCCTCTGGGTCATGAATTCCGACACCGCGCTCGACCTGCGCATCGGGCCGGACATCCTGAAGCAGCAGGCGGAGCTCTACCGCCGCATCCGCAACACGCTGCGCTGGCTGCTCGGCAGCCTGGATGGCTTCAGCGAAGCCGAGACGGTGCCCTATGCCGAGTTGCCGGAGCTGGAACGCTGGGTGCTGCACCGCCTGACGGAGCTGGACCAGAAGATCAGGGCAGCGGCCGATCCGCATTCGGAAGCGCGCTTCGCCTGGACCGGCGTGTACCCGGAGCTGCACAATTTCTGCGCGACCGATCTGTCCGCCTTCTACTTCGACATCCGCAAGGACGCGCTCTACTGCGACCGGCCCGACAGCCATCGCCGCCGCAGCGCGCGGACGGTGCTGGACATCCTGCATCGCTGCCTCTGCACCTGGCTCGCCCCCGTGCTGACCTTCACGGCCGAGGAAGCCTGGCTGGCGCGCTTCGGGGCCGGGGCCGGGGCGGCGGAAGAGTCGGATGGCAGTGTGCACCTGCTCGATTTCTTCTTCGTGCCCGAGGGCTGGCGCGATGACGCGCTCGCCGCGAAATGGGCGACGGTGCGGGACATCCGGGGCGCCGTGACGACCGTGCTGGAAGCCGCGCGCAACGAGAAGAAGATCGGCGCCTCGCTGCAGGCCGCACCCCGCCTGGTGCTGCCGGCGGAAGAATTCGGCCTGCTCGGCCCGGCCGAATGGGCGGAGATCTGCATCACGTCAGGCGCCAGCATGGAACAGGGCGCCGAGCGCGCCGTGCAATTCCACGCCGCGCTGGGCGCGAAATGCGACCGCTGCTGGCGCGTGCTGCCCGAGGTCGGGACGTCCAGGAAGCACCCGGCACTCTGCCTGCGCTGCGAGGACGCGGTCGAGGCGCGCGGCTGATGCTGCGCCTCGGCCTTGTCTTCGCCGCGCTGATCCTGATCGCCGACCAGGCGAGCAAATGGTGGATCCTGGACGGGCTCCGCCTGCCGGAGCTCGTCAATGTGCCGCTGATCTGGTGGGACCCGGTCGGACTCGACCTGACCATGGTCTGGAACCGCGGGGTGACCTTCGGCCTGCTTTCGGGCGACGGGACCTGGCATCATCTTGTCCTCGCCGTGGTCGCCGCGGCCATCGCCGGCTTCCTGCTGCGCTGGATGGCGCGGGCCGAGACGAAGACCGTTGTCCTCGCGCTCGGCGCCGTCATCGGGGGCGCCATCGGGAATGTGATCGACCGGGTCCGCTTCGGCGCCGTGGTGGATTTCATCGATGTCCACGTCGCGGGCTGGCACTGGTACGTGTTCAACGTGGCGGATGCCGCCATTGTCTGCGGAGTGATCGTGCTGGTCGCCGATTCGCTGCTGCACCCCGCCCCCAAGCCTCAGCCCGACGCCTGATTCGGCCAGGAATCCGCCACCATGCTAGAATATGGGATGCCACCCCGCCCCGGCGGGTCTAAGGAAAGGCCCCGATGAGGACCGCACTCCGCTGCCTGACCGCCTTTGGCCTGGTTGCCTCCCTGGCCGCCTGCGGGCCCGACACCTCGCGCAACCTGGGGCTGACCCGCGACGCCCCGGACGAGTTCCAGGTCACGACCCGCGCGCCGCTCTCCATGCCGCCCGACATGACCTCGCTGCCGGTGCCCCGGCCCGGCGCCTC
>JAYRQX010000736.1:0-4354 GCA_041910415.1 Acetobacteraceae bacterium
GCCCGAACCCTTGTGGGAGGAGCGCCGCGTGCGGCTGGAGGCGGTGGCGGCAAGCCTGCTGCCCGGCCGGGACCTCGATGCCGCGCCCTGGCTGCGCCGCCGGCTGCGGCGGACGCTGGACCGGCGCCTGATCGCCGCGGCCATGCGGGCCGAGGAGATGCGCGGAATGCGCGCCCTCGCCTTGCCGCTGGCGCTGGAGAGCGTGACCGCGCCGGAATTCCTGCGGCTCGATTCGCTGCTGCCGGTCGCGCTGCGCGGTGCCCTGACCGTTCTGGTGGAGGGGGCGGAGCTGCTGGCCGACCCCGCCGCCGCGGCACTGGCGCGGCGATGGCTCGCACTGCGCGGGCATCGGCTGGGGATCGAGCTCGCCGCGCCTGAGGCCGCGGCGCTGTTCCCGCCTGTGCGGGCGGGGCACCAGGTGCTGCGGCTGATCTGGTCCGAGGCGCTGCCGGGCATCGGGTCCGAGGCCGCCGAGCGGCTGCGCCAGGCGCTGGCGGCGGGGCCGGAGCAGGTGGTGCTGGCCGGCGTGGACCGCCCGGCGGCGATCGCCTGGGGCTGGGAGATGGGGATCGCATTGTTTCAGGGCCGCCTGGTCGAGCAAAGGCGGCCGGTGGTGTGATGGCCCCCACGCCCCGGTTGGCGCCTCGCCCGTTCCCCCGATATGCACGGGCATGGACCGCCCGCCCGCCCTCCTCGTCGAGCACCTGACCAAGCGCTACCGCAAGGACGATCCGCCGGCGGTGGACGACCTGTCCTTCGCACTGCCTGCCGGCGCGACCTGGGGGCTGCTCGGCGGCAACGGCGCGGGCAAGAGCACGACCATCGCCATGCTGCTCGGCCTGCTGGTGCCGACATCGGGGCGCGCGCTGGCGCTCGGCCACGACATGGCGACGGACCGCTTCCCGGCGCTGGCGCGGATGAACTTCTCCTCGCCCTATGTCGCGCTGCCGAACCGGCTGACGGTGCGCGACACGCTGCGCGTCTATGGCCACCTCTATGACGTGCCGCGGCCGGAGGAGCGAATCGCGGAGCTGGCGGAGGAGCTTGACCTGCACGGGCTGCTGGACCGCCAGGCCGGGCAGCTTTCCTCCGGGCAGAAGACGCGCGTCGCGCTGGCCAAGGCGCTGATCAACCGCCCGGCGCTGCTGCTGCTGGACGAACCGACCGCGAGCCTGGATCCCGACACGGGCGACTGGGTCCGCGGATGGCTGGAGAAGTATCGCGCGGACACCGGCTGCTCGATCCTGCTCGCCAGCCACAACATGGGCGAGGTCGAGCGGCTCTGCGGCCATGTGCTGATGATGAAGCAGGGTCGGCTGGTCGATCAGGGCAGCCCGGAGGAATTGCTCCGCCGCTATGGCCGCGACGATCTGGAAGAAGTCTTTCTCGACGTGGCCCGGGGACGTGGCCAGGCGGCGGAGGCGGCGTCGTGAACGACATGACCGCGATCCCCGAAGCCCCCGCACGGTCGCCGCACCGCGCGGCGTTCCGGCGCATCTGGGGGCTGATGTATCGCCACCTCGCGCTGTTCCGCGCCTCCTGGCCGCGCGTCGTGGAGCTGATGTACTGGCCGATCCTGCAGATGGTGGTCTGGGGGTTCCTCACCGTCTATCTCGCCGGCGGCAGCGGCCAGGGGCTGGCACCCACCGCGGGCTTCGCCGGCGCGGTCGCCGGCGCGCTGCTCGGCGCCGTGCTGCTGTGGGAAGTGGCGCTGCGCGGCCAGATGGGCTTTGCGATCTCCTTCCTCGAGGAGATCTGGTCGCGCAATCTCGGCCACATCTTCGTCAGCCCGCTGCGGCCCGGCGAGTTCGTCGCCGCGCTGATGGTGATGAGCCTGTTCCGCACGCTGATCGCGGTCGTTCCCGCCATGCTGCTGGCCTGGACCTTCTACGGCTTCGGCATCCTCAGGCTGGGCCCGGTGCTGGTGGTCTTCTTCGCGCTGCTGCTGGTCATGGGCTGGGCGGTCGCGCTGTTCGTGACCGCGCTGATCCTGCGCCACGGCTCCGGCGCCGAGGGGCTGGCCTGGGGCGTGCTGTTCGGCATCACGCCCTTCGCCGCGGTCTATTACCCGCTCTCCGTGCTGCCGCCCCTGGTGCGCAGCATCGCGGACGGCATCCCGGCCGCGCATGTCTTCGAAGGCATGCGCGCCGCGCTGATCGAACAGCGCATCGCCTGGGACCACCTGGTCTGGGCCATCGCGCTCGACGTGCTCTGGATCTGCCTGGCGAGCTGGGTCTTCCTGCGGGAGTTCCAATCCGCGCGGGTGCGCGGCGCGCTGCTCAACATCGGCGAGTGAGCGGCGGCCCTCGGCGATGGGTCGCGACACCGATCCGGCGGCCCATGCGCAGCGGCGTGACGGCCATGTCGATGTCGAAGGGGGCCTTGCGGGGCGACGTCAGCGCAGCGTCACCCCGAAGCGCCGCGCGAGGCCCGGCGCGCCGAACAGGGGCGTCGCGTCGCGTTCCTCCTCCAGCACGAAGCCCGCGCGTTCGTAGAGCGCCGTCGCGGCATCGAGGCCCGCGAGCGTCCAGAGATGGATGTACGTCAGCCCCGTCGCGCGCGCATGGGCCATGAGATCGTCCATCCAGCGCTTGCCGATGCCCTGGCCGCGCAACGCCTCGTCCAGGATGAAGTAGCGCAGCCGCGCCGTGCCGTCGGCCGCCGAGGCGTCGAGCGCGATGGAGCCGCGGAAGCGGCCTTCCGCCTCGACCGCACGGAAGACGTCGCGCGCGGGATCCAGGTCGCCGAGCATCTCGCCCAGCCCCTTGGCGACCGCCGTTTCGAAGGTGCGCCCGAAACCATGGCTCGCGGCATAGACGCGGCCATGCAGGGCGGCGATGTCGCCCACCATCCCGGGGGCCCAGCGGTCGTGAAAGGTCATGGCCATGGCCCGAGCCTCGCGCGCCGGCGCGATGCGCGCTAGATCCCGCGCGTGACCCCGACCCGCTTCTTCCTCGTCCGCCACGCGCTGGTGGAGCCCTCGGCCCGCGCCATGCTCTACGGCAACATGGATGTGGCGCTGTGCGACCTGGCGCTCCGGCAGGATGCGGCGCTCTACCGCTGGCTCGCCGCGCGGCTGCCATCGCCCGCGCGCTGGTTCGTGACGAACCTGTCGCGCACGCGCGCCACCGCGGCCGCCATCTTCGCCGCCGGCTATCCGGAGATGGCGCTGGAGGCGGAGCCGGATTTCGCGGAACAGTCGCTCGGGCAGTGGCAGGGCATCCCGCATGGCGCGCTGCCGGCGCTGCTGACCCACCCGCCGCATCCCTTCTGGCCGCATCACGGCGAGGAGAAGCCGCCTGAAGGCGAGAGCTTCCGCGACGTGCTGGCCCGCGTCGGCGGCGCGCTGGAGCGGATCGCGCAGGGGCTCGAAGGGCAGGATGTGGTGATCGTGGCCCATGGCGGCTCGATCCGGGCGGCGCTCGCGCATGCCATGGGGCTGACGCCGCAGCAGGCGCTCGGCTTCTCGATCCTGAACCTCTCGCTGACGCGGATCGAGAAGCACGGGACGGATTGGCGGGTCGGCGCGGTGAACGAGGAGCCCTGGACGCCCCCGGCCACGGATGGTTGATCCGGAACACCTCCGAAATCCTTGGACGGAACTCCCCGGGGCTGCTAAACGACCCTCTGGGGAATCAATGGCTTGGGGGACAAGCCTCATGCGGAATCTTTTGTTGGGTGCCCTTTTCGGTGCCCTGGCCCTGGTTTCGGGGGAAGCCAAGGCCCAGACCGTCCAGCAGCAGATCGTGGATCGCTCGACGCTGGCCGTGCAGGATCTTCTCGCGCCCGCGGATGACGCGACGGAGGCCCAGCGCCTCCTGACCCGGTCCCGTGCGGTGATGATCTGCCCGCGCCAGTTCCGCGCGGGCTTCATCTTCGGCGGCGAGGGTGGGGATTGCGTGCTGGTCGCGCGCGATGGCGGCGGGTCCTGGTCCTCGCCGGCCTTCTACACCATGGGCTCCGGCAGCATCGGCTTCCAGGTCGGCGTGCAGGATTCGCAGGTGATGATGATCATCATGACCGAACGCGGCCTGAATGCGATCATGGACAGCCAGTTCCGGGTCGGCGGCGATGCCTCGATCGCGTTCGCCACCCTGGGCGTCGGCGTCGGCGGGTCCACGACGGCCGCGGTGGGGGCGGACATCGTGAGCTTCTCCCGCACCCGCGGGCTGTTCGCGGGACTCTCGCTGGAAGGCTCGCTGATCAGCTTCCGCAGCACCTACAACCGCGAATATTACGGGCGGGAGGTCAGCGCGCGGGGCCTGGTGATCAACATGGAGGCGCACAATCCGGGCGCCGATCCACTGCGCGCCATCCTGATGCGCTTCTCCGGCCAGGGGCAGGCACAGGCCCA
>JAYRQX010000737.1:0-1548 GCA_041910415.1 Acetobacteraceae bacterium
ATGATGTCGCCCTTCTCGGCGGCGATCGCCTCCATCGAGCCGAGATGGCCGATATGGGCCGCGGCAATGGTGGTGATCACCGCGACATGCGGGCGGGCGAGGCGGGTCAGCGGCGCGATCTCGCCGCGGTTGTTCATGCCGATCTCGATGACGCCGAAATCCGCGCCTTCGGGCATCCGGGCCAAGGTCAGCGGCACGCCCCACTGGTTGTTGTAGGAGGCCGCGGATGCGTGCACCGCGCCGAAGGCGCCGAGCGCGACGCGCAGCATCTCCTTGGTCGTCGTCTTGCCGACGCTGCCCGTGACACCCAGGAATTTCGCGCCGCTCCGCGCGCGCCCCGCCGCACCCAGCGCGGTCAGCCCAGCCAGCGTATCCGGGACCAGCAGCAGCGGCCCGCCGGGGACATCGTGGTCCACCATCGCGCAGGCGGCGCCGCGTCCGAAGGCGTCGGGCACGAATTCATGCCCGTCGCGCGCGGCGCGCAGCGCGACGAACAACTCGCCTGGCGCCACGCTCCGGCTGTCGATGGAAACCCCCGTGACCGCAAGTTCATCCGCGAGGCCGCCCCCGGTCGCCTGGCGGAGCGCCGCGGCGGTCCAGAGCGGTGCGGTCATGCGGCCCCGCCTGCCAGTCCGCGCACGATCTGCGCGTCGTCGAAGGGCAGCGTCACGGCGCCGATGGTCTGGCCGGTCTCGTGGCCCTTGCCGGCGACGGCCAGCACCTCGCCCGCGCGCAGATCGGCCATGGCCGCGGCGATCGCGGCGGCGCGGCCCGGCACGGCGATGCCCCTGTCACAGCCCGCGAGCACGGCGGCGCGGATCGCGGCGGGGTCCTCGCTGCGCGGATTGTCGTCGGTCACCCACACGACGTCGGCGCCGGCGCAGGCGGCCTCGCCCATCAGGGGGCGCTTGCCGGGATCGCGGTCGCCGCCGGCGCCGAACAGGATGTGCAGCCGCCCCAGCGTGTGCGGGCGGAGTGCCGCGAGCAGCCGCGCGATGGCGTCGGGCGTATGGGCGTAGTCCACATAGACCGCGGCGCCGTTGGGCAGCCGCGCCGCGAGTTCCATGCGTCCGCGTACGCCGCTCAGGCGGTCCAGGCTGCCGAAGGCCTCATTGGCGGCGAGCCCGGTGAGCGTCGCAAGCGCGCCGGCGAGCAGCGCATTGTCCACCTGGAAGCGGCCGGGGAAGGGCAGCACGGCCTGGCGGCGCTCGCCGAAGGCCTCGAAGGTGATCTCCTGCCCGGCGGGAAGCGCCGCATGGTCGAGCAGCCGCACCTCGTCGCCCCCGGCGCCCACCGCGACCAGCTGGAGACGGCGGAGCGCCGCGACCTCGCGCAGCCGGCCGAGCGTCGTGGCGTCCATCTCCGCACCCACCGCGACGGGCGCGCCTTCGGCCAGCAGCGTGTCGAACAGGCGGAGCTTGGCGGCGCGGTAGGAATCCATGCTGCCGTGGTAGTCCAGGTGGTCGCGCGTCAGGTTGGTGAAGCCGGCGGCGGCCAGCCGCACGCCATCGAGGCGCCGCTGGTCGAGGCCGTGGGAGGAGGCCTCCA
>JAYRQX010000738.1:0-2039 GCA_041910415.1 Acetobacteraceae bacterium
CGTCCTCCCGCATCAGGGTCAGATACGGCATCACCAACGACCATTCGTCGTCGGTCACATCAGACGGATACGGCTTGCGGGCATCAGGCATCCGCCTCCATTAAGCCTCGGCTGCCCAAAAGTACATAACAGGCTCTAGGGCGAAATCCGTTCGCGAGGGCTCACGGCTTCCGCTCCATGCTTTCGTCTTTTGCGAGCATCTTCACCCGATCAGATGATTCCATCTGATCGGGATCAGCTCTGGGCGACTTCGACGACCGGCGCGCCGGCCACGACCTGGCCGATGCGCACCGCCGCCGGATACCCGGTCGCGCGAATCATCGCGACCAGCGCATCGGCCTCGGCCGCGGCGCAACTCACCAGCAGGCCACCCGAGGTCTGCGGATCGGTCAGCACATGGCGCTGCCATTCGGGCAGGCTGTCCGGCAGCCGGATGTCGGCGCCATAACTCGCCCAATTGCGTCTTGACGCACCGGTCACGTGCCCCGCCTGAGCCCATTCCGCGGCGCGTGACAGCAGGGGCAGGGTTTGCAATTCGATGCGCAGCGTCGCACCGGAACCCCGCGCCATCTCGGCGGCGTGGCCGAGGATGCCGAAGCCCGTGACATCCGTGATGGCATGCACGGCCGCCCGTCGCCCGAGTTCCGTCCCCACCCGGTTCAGCATCGTCGTGGAGGCGAGCAACTCGGCATAGGCGGCGTCGTCGACCAGACCCTTCTTCAGCGCCGCGGAGTAGATGCCGACGCCGAGCGCCTTTGTCAGGATGAGCGCATCGCCGGGCCGGGCCATGCTGTTGCGACGAAGCTCGGACGGATGGCAGAGGCCAATCACAGCAAGCCCATAGATCGGCTCCGGTGCATCGATGGAATGGCCACCGGCCACTGGGATGCCCGCCTCGGCGCAGGCGGCCGCGCCGCCGGCGAGGATGCCGCGCACGATCTCGACGGGCAGCTTGTCGATCGGCATGCCAAGGATCGCCAGAGCCATGATCGGCCGCCCACCCATGGCGTACACGTCAGAGATCGCATTGGTTGCGGCGATGCGGCCGAAATCCTGCGGATCGTCGACGATGGGCATGAAGAAATCGGTTGTCGCGATGACGCAGGTGTTGTCGTCCACCTTCCACACCGCCGCATCATCGGCCGTTTCCGTGCCGACAAGAAGCTGGGCGAAAGGCCGTGTCGCCGGCACACCGGCCAACAGGTTCTGAAGAACGGAAGGCGCAAGTTTGCAGCCACAGCCGCCGCCATGGGCGAGGCTTGTGAGCTTCACGGCAAAGGCATCCATGGTCGGGCTCCATTGCGTGCCGTCACGCGGCAACGCCATCCCCATCTCGCAGCGCCGCTGAGCTGGTTCGGGCCGGCAAATCATGCACGGGGCAACGAGACGGCACAAGGCCAGGAATATTGACCGACCATGCCGCCATCAGAGGGTCGTCCGCTGCATGGGCGTCGTGCCACTGCGCCGGCGCTTACCGTACTAAGAGGATAACCCGCCCTGGTTTCATCATCGCCGCCAGGCGAGCAGCGCGCGACGGTGCATTACGAGCGTTCCCCGATGTGTGAGAAGCCGTAGAAGCGGTGCAGTTCCTTCACGCGTTCGCGCGGGGGCCTGGCCTGGAAGTAGCCGCGGCGGCTGGGGGAGACGCCGGTCGCCTGGCGGATGCCGACCATCATCTCGGCGGTCTTGATCGTCGCTGCCAGCGCGTCCAGCACCGGCACGCCATCCACATTGTTCAGCCCGCCGCGCGCGAGCAGCAGGTTGAGCGGTGCCTCGCCGGGGATGATGACATCCGCGCCGCGCGCGATCAGCGCCCGCGCGTCCTCCTTGAAGCGCTCGATCAGCGGCGCGGGATCACTCGCATAGGCTTCCAGCACATCGGTGAAAGCGAAGCTCACCTCCTGCGCCCCCACGAAACGGGAGGCGAGGCCCATGCGCTCCACGTTCCGCTCCACCGTCCCCGCCATGCCGCGGATGAACAGCAGCACGCCGATCTTCTGCCCCAGCATGGAGCCCGCCAGCATCGCGCTCTCCCCATA
>JAYRQX010000739.1:0-4552 GCA_041910415.1 Acetobacteraceae bacterium
CGGCTGCGCTGCAGGCGGCGCTGATGGGCGTGGGCCTCGCCATCGCGCGTGTGCCGGGGGCGGCGATGCTGGGCTTCCTCGCCTTCGTCTTCTCGGTGTCGCAGATCCTGGGGCTGCTGATCCTGCCCATCTGGATGGGTGCGGCCTGGTGGCACATCAACAATGGGCGCACGGGCTGGGCGATCTTCGTCGTCGGTGTCGGCATCCTGGTCGGCATCGCCGACAACATCGTGCGCCCGCTGCTGATCAGCCGCGGCAGTGCGATGCCGATGACGCTGATCATCCTGGGCGTCTTCGGCGGGCTGATCGCCTTCGGCTTCCTGGGGTTGTTCATCGGCCCGGCGCTGCTCGCCGTGGGCTACGGCCTGTTGCGCGCCTGGCGCGGCGAGGCGGACCGGCAACCCCCCGCCGCGTGAATGGCGGCCATTCCGGCCCCCGGGTGGACGGGGCCGGAGGCGGTCCCTAGCGTGCCTCCATCGCAATGGAGACCCGCCGCATGGCCATCGAGCTTTGGACCTGGAACACCCCCAACGGACGCAAGATCAGCGTGGCGCTGGAGGAGATGGGCCTGCCCTACACGGTCAAGCCCGTGAACATCGGCAAGGACGAGCAGTTCAACCCGGAATTCCTGGCGTTCAGCCCCAACAACCGCATCCCCGCGATCAAGGACCCCGAGGGGCCGGAGGGCAAGCCGATCACGGTCTTCGAGAGCGGCGCGATTCTTTTGTACCTTGGCGAGAAGACCGGGCGGTTTCTCCCGAAAAGCCTGCGCGACCGCGTGCCGGTCTATGAATGGCTGATGTGGCAGATGGGCGGGTTCGGCCCCATGCCCGGCCAGGTCCATCACTTCCTGCAGCAGCCGGAGGGCCCCGCGCGGGACTATGGGTTCAACCGCTACCACAAGGAGACGCAGCGCCTTTACGGCGTGCTGGACCGGCGCCTGGCGGGGCGGGATTTCGTCGCCACCGGCGGGGAGCCCTCGGTCGCCGACTTTGCCATCCTCGGCTGGGCCTGGCGGCATGAGCGGCATCAGGTGGACCTGGCGACGGTGCCGAATGTGAAGCGCTGGTACGAGTCGATGATGGCGCGCCCGGCGACGAAGCGGGGCTTTGAGGTGGCGCTGTCCTGACGTTTTCCGCAGCGGAGCGGGGCGTTTGGTTTGACGCCCCGCCGGGCGGCGGCTAGAAGCGCGCCCTCAAACGCCGTGTAACTTCCACTCCTGCGGAGGGGTGGCCGAGTGGCCGAAGGCGGCGGTTTGCTAAACCGTTATAGGGTGTCAAGCCCTATCGTGGGTTCGAATCCCATCCCCTCCGCCAGTCCTTATAAATCAAGCACTTAGGACTGTCTGGCCCTGGCGGCAGGATATACTGATCGGGAATCGGATCGGCAGAATATACCACCGATCAGTATGGCCCAGGCGGGCAGGGGCAGAGGCATCACCGTGGTGCCGCCGGCGGCCTTTCGCCGCGCGGCCTTGATCCTGGCGCGTGCGTTCCGATGGCGCTCCCCGCATCCCGGCGCGGCTATGACATCGCCGGCCAGGTGTCGGACAGCCTGTAGCCGCCCGGGAAGGGATCGGACGGGTCGATCATCAGCTGCGCCGTTCCCGTGATCCAGGCGCGCCCGGAGATGGTCGGGATGATGCCGCGCCGGCCGCCCACATCCACGTCCTGCTCGACCCGGCAATCGAACGCGGTGCCGATGATGGACGTGCCGACGAAGCGATCGCCGACCTCGATCCGTCCCTTTGCGCGCAGGATGGCCATCCGCGCGGAGCAGCCCGTGCCACAGGGTGAGCGATCGAGCTTGCCCGGACGGATCGAGACGGCGTTGGCGCCCGTCAGCACCCCGTCGCGCATCTCCACGGGCTCGGTGATCTGGCAGAAGGAGATGTGATCCCAGGGATGGGTCGGATGCCGGAAGCCAAGCTGCTCGTTCGCCGCCGCCGTGATCCGGACCCCGAACGCCGCGATGTCCCGCGCCTGATCCGGCACGATGCGCAGGCCGAGGCTCGCTGCGTCCACGACCACGAAGCTGTCGCCGCCGAACGCCGTGTCCACGGTGATGGTGCCGATGCCCGCGACTTCGATCGTCGCATCCAGCTTGTCCGCGAAGGAGGGGACGTTGCGGACGCGAATGCGCTCGGCCTTGCCGTTGCGGCATTCCGCCTCGATGTCGACGACGCCACCGGGCGGCTCCAGCCGCAGGCGGGTGATCGGCTCCTGCATGGGCACGATGCCGGTATCGAGCAGCACGGTGGACACGCAGATCGAATTCGATCCCGACATGGGCGGCGTATCGGCAGGCTCCATGATGATCCAGCCGGTGGCGGCGGTCGGGTCCTTGGGCGGCACGAGGAGGTTCACGTGGCGGAAGACGCCGCCCCGCGGTTCGTTCAGCACGAAGTTCCGGAGCTCCTCGCTCTTCGCGATCCACCGGGCCTGGTCCCAGATGGTCGCCCCTGGCGGCGGTGCCACCCCGCCCACGATGACATCACCGACCTCGCCTTCCGCGTGGCAGGTCACGATATGCACGACCTTGCTGGAGCGCATGTCTTCCGCCCTTCGTTCCATGGTGCCGCGTCCACGCGGCGGTCGGATTCACGCGGGTCTGATACCCGCTGCACAAAGGATTGACCTTTGTGCCCCTCAAACGCTGGGCGGGCCGCAGGTCAAACCATCGGCAAGCCGGTATCATATCCATCGCGAATATCCGTTCATCGCGTCCCGGCATGATAGGCACGTCGCGCCGCATGGCCCACAACTTCTCCGGCACCAGCGGCGGGATGGCCGGCGGGCGTTCCGCGGGCCGGTGCGACGCCATGACGCAGAATGCGAACCAGCTCGCGCGACGGCGGTGCGGAACCCGAACGACCACGTGATCCCGCCCGAACGCATCAGCCAGGAGCCGGTGGGTCCACATCGGCATGATCGAGGCGGAGGAACCCGGCATCACCCAGACCAATGTGGAACAGCGGCTGAGCGATCCGGACCAGACGGCGCAGCGCGCCCTCGGGCTCGATGAGCGCCGGCTCTACAACGTCATCAGGGCGGCGACGACGCGCCGCACGACCGATGGCGTCATCCGATCCGCATGCCGGCTTCGGTCACGGGCTTCTCCGGCGATTGTCGTTCGCGTTGCCGTTCGTGCAGAGCCACTCCGCCAGCACCATCGGGCACCCGAAGTGATCCGCGGAGAGCACGATCATGGTGCAGCCCGATCGTCCGCGCGGCCGGAATAGGTTCACGACAAGCCCCCCTGTGGCGCCTTCCATCGGCGAAAGCCAGGCGCGATTCCTGAGCAATCCTGAATGCAACGATCATGCCGTGCGTGAAACCACTGAATTTCTCGGCCATTGCGGTCACCGCATAGTGCGGGCTGTAAAGGATTCCGACGCGGTCCGATGCGCCGCGTGTCGCGAACAGGCGCCGCCACGCCCGGCCCCTGATCCGCGCTACGCACAGAAGCATCCACACATTTCGCCGGCTCGGGGGCAACCGCGCGTACTGCGAAAGATCCACAATTCCTGTGGAGAAGGCTGTGCAGAACCACCCACCAGGCCGGCGCAAGCCCATGGAGTCAGGCGATCGTCGTCGGATCAGCATGGTGCCTTCCTGCGCGCCGAGGCAGGGGCCCCGCTGCAGCAGGTGAAGCGGAACGGTGCGACGCGGGGGACGAGCACGGCGAAGAGGCCGCCGCCCGTTCCCCATCCCCTCCGTCCACGACGAAGATGGAGCCGCACGGGCCTGATTGCGGCTTCCGGAAGCAGGCTACCAGCGACGATAGTAATACGGATGGGGCCGGTAATAGTAGGGGCGCTGGTAATATGCGGGGGCGTAAGCTTGGCCCAGGCCGTATCCGACCGCCGCGCCCGCTGCCGCGCCGACCAGTGCCGGAGCCGCCACGTTCGTATAGCCGTAGGAGGGGTAGTAGGGATCGACCACGCAGGCCGGTAGGACGAGTGTCGACGCCAGCACGAGAACCTTCCTCATAGCCTCGCTCCCTTTCGACGGGGTGCATGCCGCGCAGCTTTCGCGCGGCATGTCGGAGCGCCATAACGCGCTCATCCCGTTCGGGTTCTCCCGGCACGAAAATGGCGTAGTTCGGCCACCATCGGGCCGGACTTCGAAGGTCGTCATGCCCGGCCCGGCGCGTATCCGGCCGGCCGCCGCGAACCACGCAGTTCGCCATGGTCTGCGCGGCATCGCGCGGCTAGCGTGACATGGGCCGAACGGCTTGCATGTCGCCCCGCGAGGAGCTCGACGATGATCACGCGCAGGATTGCCTTGCTGCCCATCGTGGCGCTGACCTGCCCTGTTCCACTCCGCGGAGCGGCGGCACAACCGCGTGCTCCGGAACCCATCTCCTCCGAGCGCATCGCGCAGATCCTGGCCAGCCCGGACCGCACCGCGGCCGACCGCAACAACGATCGGCGGCGCCGGCCCGAGGCGCTGCTGGCGTTCATCGGCCCCTGGCCGGGCATGGCCGCGCTCGATCTCAGCGCCGCAGGGGGCTACACGACGGAACTGCTCGCCCGCGCCATCGGACCCAC
>JAYRQX010000740.1:0-10732 GCA_041910415.1 Acetobacteraceae bacterium
GCCTGGATCACCTGCGCGTCGTTCACATAGCGGTCGTTCGGCCCGTGCAGCGTGACCTGGAAGCCCTGGGGATAGCCGGCCTCGGCCAGCAGGCGGCGCGCCTGGTCGGGGTCGGAGGGCGGCGGCGCCAAGGCGGGATCGGCACCGATGGTGCCGACGGGCAGGAACTGGCCGGAGGGCGAGGCCTGCCCGTCCATAACCTGGCGCACGATGCCTTCGCGGTTGATGGCGAGCGAGAGCGCCCGCCGCACGCGCACGTCGCGCAGGGGATTGCCGGGCAGAGGCGCGCCCTGCGCGTCGGTGACGAAGGGCGTTCGTTCCCGCACCTGGTCGAGATAGAGATAGATGTTCCGCACGCCGGGCTTGCTGAACAGCGCGAGACGCTGATCGCGCTGGATCTCCGGCGCGTCGCGCGTCGGCACCTGGTCGATCATGTCCACGTCGCCGGCGCGCAGCGCGGCGAGCCGCGCGCTGTCATTCGCGATCAGGCGGTAGGTGACGCGCGACCACGGTTCCGGCCTGCCCCACCACCGGTCATTGCGGACCAGCACGGCGCGGTCGCCCGGCGTGTGGCTGCCGAGCCGATAGGGGCCGGTGCCCACGGCGGCCCGGCCCGAATTGTAGTCGGCCGTCGTCGCGCCTTCGCCATGCCGTCGCCCGACCATGGGGAGCGCCGCCATGAAGGCGGGGATGAGCGGCGCCGGCGCGGCGGTCACCAGGCGGACCGTATGGGGATCGACGATCACCACCTCCCGCACCGGGCGGGTGTAGATGGCGTAGCTGCTGGGGCTGCCTTGCACGTTGGGCACGCGCGCGAAGGTGAAGGCGACGTCGTCCGCGGTGAAGGGCGTGCCGTCATGGAAGCGCGCATCCGGACGCAGGCGGAACTCCCAGACCGTGGGCGCGACCGCTTCCCAGGACACCGCCAGCGCCGCCCGCGGACGCAGGTTCTCGTCGGGGTCGAGCAGCCGGTCGAAGAGGTGCTGCGTCAGCGACGAGTTCGGCGTCAGGTTGTGGAAATGCGGATCGAGCGAGGTGAAGGCGCCGCCGACCGCGATCGTCACCTCCTGCGCCCCTGCAGGCGCGGCGAGCGCCGCGAGCAGCGCAAGGATGGCTGGGGTGCGATTCATCCGCCCTCTCCCGTTCCCGGATGCGGGGGATGGTGCAAGACTGGCGCCCGTCGGACAACCCGCCGGGGATTGCTGCCATGGACCTGCTGATCACCGATGCCGTCGTCGTCACCTGCGACGACGAGCGCCGCATCCTCGACCACGCGGCGGTGCTGGTGCAGGGCGACCGCATCGCCGCCTTGGGGCCGAGCGCGGAACTGGAACGCGCGCATCCGGGGGTGGAGCGCATGAGCGGCCGTGGCCTCGCGGTCTTCCCGGGCTTCATCAACGCGCACACCCATACGGCGCTGACGATCCTGCGCGGCACGGTCGAGGATTGGGACGGCAATGCCGTCTATGGCTACATGTCGCCGGTCTCGTATGAAATGGACGGCGCCGAGCGCGCCGTGATGGTGCAACTCGGCTGCCTGGAGGCGATCCGCAGCGGCTGCACCACGCTGGTCGAGCCGTTCCGGCATATCCCGAGCTTCGGTCATGCGATGGCGGCAACGGGGCTCCGGCTCTGGATGTCGGAGAACTGCGCCGACATCAACACGCTGAAGATCCGCCAGGGCGACTACACCGTGGACCGCGCGTTTGGAAAGGTCTTCCTGGACCGCACGGTCGAGATGATCGAGACTTTTGATCGTATGGACAACGGTCGCGTACGCTGCCAGGTCGCAGCCCACGCGCCCGACAATTGCTCGCCCTGGATGCTCGGCGAACTCATGGCGCTGCGCGACAAGTACGGGCTGACGCGCACGGTGCATCTCGCGCAGTCCATCGAGGAAATCCGTGCGGTCAACGCCATGCACGGCCTGACGCCGGCGGGCTATCTGGACCGGGAGGGATTCCTCGGCCCCGACCTGGTCGGCGCGCACTGGACCTTCTGCACGCCGGCGGATGTCGAACTGCTGGCCGCGCGCGGCGTGCAGATGGCGCATTGCCCTGCCAATTCCTCCCGCCGCGGGCCGCACAAGGCGCCGCTCGGGCTGATCCGCGATGCCGGGGTGAACATCGCGCTGGGCACCGACAACATGACCGAGGACATGTTCCACGCCATGAAGATCGGCCTCATCACCCATCGCGGCGGCCATGGCCGCGCCAAGGAGGGTGGCGTCGATCCGCAGCCCGTGCAGATCCTGGACGGCATCACCCGCAACGGCGCGCGCAGCGTGGGCGCGGAGGCCGAGATCGGGCAGATCAGACCGGGGATGAAGGCAGACCTCACCATTCTCGATCTGCGCACGCCGTCGCTGCGGCCCATCATCAACCTGGTCTCGAACCTCGTGCATTACGGCCATCCCGGCGCGGTACATTCGGTGATGACGGATGGGCGCTTCCTGATGCGCGACCGCCGTGTGCTTTCGCTGGACGAGGACGCGCTGCTGCGCGAGGCGCAGGTCGTGACGCGGCGGGTGTGGGAGCGGATGCTCGCGAAGAACCCGGACATCCCGCCCCCGCCCGGGGGCCTGCGCTGGCTGGACGCCTGAGCCCGGGCTTGCCACGGGGCGTCCGCCCCCCGATCCTGGGCGCGACAAGCAAAGGACCCGCCTGGTGAGCCGTTTCCGCAGTACCGACCGCTACATTGCCACCCGCGAGCTGGAAGTCGCGGTGAATGCCGCCGCCACCCTGCAGCGCCCGCTGCTGGTGAAGGGCGAACCAGGCACCGGCAAGACCGTTCTGGCCGCGGAAGTGGCCGAGGCGCTCGGCTTCCCGCTGATCGAGTGGCACATCAAGTCCACCACCAAGGCGCAGCAGGGCCTTTATGAGTACGATGCCGTCTCGCGCCTGCGCGACGGGCAGCTCGGCGACGAGCGCGTGCGCGACATTTCGAATTACATCGTGCGCGGCAAGCTGTGGGAGGCGTTCGCGTCCGAGACGCCGGTGGTCCTGCTGATCGACGAGATCGACAAGGCCGATATCGAATTCCCGAACGACCTGCTGCTCGAACTCGACCGCATGCAGTTCCATGTCTACGAGACGCGCGAGACGGTGAAGGCGATCCACCGCCCGATCGTCGTCATCACCTCCAACAACGAGAAGGAGCTGCCCGACGCCTTCCTGCGCCGCTGCTTCTTCCACTTCATCCGCTTCCCGGATCGCGAGACGATGGAACGGATCGTCCACGCGCATTACCCCGACATCAAGTCGGAGCTGCTGCGGGATGCGCTCAACGTCTTCTTCCAGATCCGCGAGGTGAACGAGCTCAAGAAGAAGCCGGCGACGAGCGAGTTGCTGGACTGGCTCAAGCTGCTGATGGCCGAGGACGTGCCGGTCGAAGTACTGCGCAACGCCGATCCGCGCACTGCGATCCCGCCGCTCTACGGCGCGCTCCTGAAGAACGAGCAGGACGTACACCTGTTCGAGCGCCTGGCCTTCCTGGCGCGGCGCCGGCAGGGGTAGCGCGATGTTTTCGTCGTTCCTCTTCGCGCTGCGCAAGGCGGGGGTGCCGGCCAGCACCACCGAGTATCTGGCGCTGCTGCGCGCGATGAAGGAAGGCGTCGCCGACTACAATGTCGAGGATTTCTACTATCTCTCCCGCGCCACGCTGGTGAAGGACGAGCGGCATCTCGACCGCTTCGACCGCGTCTTCGGCGAGGTGTTCAAGGGGCTGGAACCGCCGGAGGGCGCGGTCACCGCCGAGATCCCCGAGGAGTGGCTGCGCAAGCTTGCCGAGAAGACGCTCACCGATGAGGAGAAGAAGGAAATCGAGGCGCTCGGCGGCTGGGAGAAGCTGATGGAGACGCTGAAGCAGCGGCTCGAGGAACAGAAGGGCCGGCACCAGGGCGGGTCGAAATGGATCGGCACGGCGGGGACCTCGCCGTTCGGGGCGTACGGCTACAATCCCGAGGGTGTGCGCATCGGGCAGGAGACGTCGAGAAACCGGCGCGCGGTGAAGGTCTGGGACAAGCGCGAGTTCCGCGACCTCGACGGCGACACCGAGATCGGCACGCGCACCATGAAAATCGCGCTGCGGCGCCTGCGTCGCTTCGCGCGCCAGGGGGCGGCGACCGAGCTCGACATCGGCGGCACCATCCGCGCGACCGCGAACAATGCCGGCACGCTCGACATCCAGATGGTGCCGGAGCGGCACAACGCGGTGAAGGTGCTGCTGCTGCTCGATATCGGCGGGTCGATGGACGACCACGTCAGGGTCTGCGAGGAACTGTTCTCGGCTGCCAAGTCCGAGTTCAAGCATCTGGAGCACTACTACTTCCACAACTGCCCCTATGAGCGCGTGTGGAAGACGAACCGCCGGCGCCGCGACAACGAGAAATCCATGCACGAGGTGCTGCGCACCTACGGCCCCGACTACAAGCTGATCCTGGTCGGCGACGCCGCGATGAGCGCGCATGAGATCGTCATGCGCGGCGGCAGCGTGGAGCATTACAACGACGAACCCGGGACCGTCTGGATGCAGCGGCTGACGCGCCATTTCCGCAAGGCCGCCTGGATCAACCCGATGCCCGAGGGAAGCTGGGGCTGGTCGCAATCGACCGGGCTGCTGAGCGAGTTGATGGAAGGCCGGATGTATCCGATGACGCTCGAAGGGCTGGAGCGGATGACGCGGGCGCTGGTGCGTTAGCCCGCCTCCGCCATCTCCCGCACGTACTCCCCGATCGCCAGCGACGCCGTCAGCCCCGGGCTCTCGATCCCGAACAGGTTGATCAGCCCGCGCACGCCATGCACCGCCGGTCCCTGGATGACGAAATCCTGCACCGCCACCGAAGGCGGCACGATCTTGGGGCGGATGCCGGCATAGCCCGCGGACAGCGCGCCGTCCTTCAGCTCCGGCCACCAGCGGCGGATCGACGCGTAGAAAAGATCGCCGCGTCGCGGATCCACCTCATAGTCCAGGGAATCCACCCACTCCACATCCGGCCCGAAGCGCGCCTGGCCGCCCATGTCCACGGTCAGATGCGTGCCCAGCCCCCCCGGCACCGGCACCGGGTAGATCAGGCGGGAGAAGGGATTCCTGCCCGTCAGCGAGAAGTAGTTGCCCTTGGCGTAGTAGGCCGTCGGCACATGCTCGGCCGGCATGCCTGCGATCCCGCGCGCGAGCGTCGGCGCGTGCAGGCCCGCGGAATTGATGACCAGCGGTGCGCGCACCTCCATCCCGGCCGTGCGCAGCACGATGCCGTCATTCGTGACGCGCCCACCTTCGACGCGGCTCAGGAAGGCGAAGAAGGCGCCGGCATTCTCCGCATCGCCCTGCAACGCCAGCATGTAGCCATGGCTGTCGATGATGCCCGTCGACGGCGAGACCAGCGCCGCCGTGCAGCGCAGTGCCGGCTCCATCGCCCGCGCCTCGTCACCGGACATCATGCGCAGGTCCGGCACGCCGTTCGCTGCCGCGCGGCCCTGGATGGAAGCGAGCTTGCCCGCCTCCTCCTCGCTCGTCGCGACGATCAGCTTGCCGCAATTGATGTGCGGCACGCCGCGCTCGGCGCAGTAGCGGTACAGAGCGTGTTTCCCTTCCACGCAGAAGCGCGCCATGAAGCTGCCAGCGGGGTAGTAGATGCCGGCATGGATCACCTCGCTGTTGCGCGAGGAGGTCTCGGTCCCGATCGCGTCGGCGGCTTCCAGCACCAGCACCTCGCGCCCCGTCAGCGCCAGGGCGCGCGCCACCGCCAGGCCGACCACGCCGGCGCCCACCACGATGCAATCGACTGTATCCACGGGCGACCCTCCAACCGCGGGTCATGTGCAACGCCTGGGTTGACGCGGCAAGGCCCGGCGGCCATCCCCACCCCCGCATGGCCCCGCCCCCTCTCCTCCTCCTGCAGGACATATTTGTGCGTTTCGGCAACACCCCGGTGCTGCAGGGCGCGACACTGGCCATCGGCCCGGGCGAACGCCTGGCCCTGGTCGGGCGGAACGGATCCGGAAAATCCACGCTGCTGCGCGTCGCGGCGGGCATCACGGATCCCGATGGCGGCACGCGCTTCGCCCAGCCGGGTGCGACCATCCGCTATCTGCCGCAGGAGCCCGACCTCTCGGGCTTCGCCAACACGCTCGCCTATGTCGAAGCGGGGCTTGGCCCGGGCGATGATCCCTATCGCGCGCGCTACCTGCTGGAACAACTCGGCATGACGGGCGAGGAAGAGCCGGCGCGGCTTTCCGGCGGCGAGGCGCGGCGGGCGGCGCTGGCGCGCGTGCTGGCGCCGCAGCCGGATATCCTGCTGCTGGACGAACCCACCAACCATCTCGACCTGCCGGCGATCGAATGGCTGGAATCCGAACTGTCCGCCATGCGCTCGGCACTCGTGCTCATCAGCCACGACCGCCGGTTCCTGGAGAACCTGTCGCGCGCCATGGTCTGGCTCGACCGCGGAGCGACGCGGCGGTTGGAAAAGGGCTTTTCGGCGTTCGAGGCCTGGCGCGACGAGGTGCTGGAGCAGGAGGAACTCGAAGCCCACAAGCTCTCGCGCGAAATCGTGCGGGAGGAGCACTGGCTGCGCTACGGCGTCACCGCGCGGCGCAAGCGCAACGTCAAGCGCCTCGCCGGGCTGCACGAACTCCGCAAGCGGCGGAAGGAGCGCGTGGAAGCGGTCGGCCGCGTGAAGCTGGAAGCGGCCGAAAGCGGCGCCTCCGGCACGCTCGTCATCGCGGCGGAAAGCGTCGGCAAATCCTTCGGCGGCCGCGCCATCCTGCGCGATTTTTCGACGCGCATCCTGCGCGGCGACCGCGTCGGCATCGTCGGCCCCAACGGCGCGGGCAAGACCACGCTGCTGAACATCCTGACGGGCGAATTACCGCCCGACACCGGCGAGGTCCGCCGCGGCACGGGCCTCTCCCTCGTCTCGCTCGACCAGCGGCGGGAGGCGCTGGACCCCGACGTCACGCTCGCGGCGACGCTGACCGGCGGCAAGGGCGACCAAGTGGATGTCGGCAGGGAGCGCCGCCACGTCATCGGCTACATGAAGGATTTTCTGTTCGTGCCCGAGCAGGCGCGGACGCCCGTTGGTGCGCTGTCCGGGGGCGAGCGCGGACGGCTCATGCTGGCCCGCGCGCTGGCGCGGCCGTCCAACCTGCTGGTGCTGGACGAGCCCACCAACGATCTGGATCTCGAAACCCTGGATCTGCTGCAGGAGGTACTGGGCGACTACGAGGGCACGATCCTGCTGGTCAGCCATGATCGCGATTTCCTCGATCGCGTCGCCACCTCCGTTATCGCCTATGAAGGCGACGGGCGCTGGCAGGAATACGCCGGCGGCTATTCCGACATGGTCGCCCAGCGCGGCCATGGCGTGCGCGCCCGCGCAGCCGAACCTGCCGACAAGCCGGCCGCCGCCGCCCCGCGCGCGGAACCCGCGCCTGCACCGGCCGCGAAGGCCCGCCTCTCCTTCAAGGACAAGCACGCCCTCGAAACCCTCCCCGGCACGATCGAACAACTGACCGCCCGCGTCGAAAAGCTGCGCGCGATGCTCGCCGACCCCGACCTCTACGCCCGCGACCGTGCGCGCTTCGACAAGGTCTCGGCGGAGCTCGCCGCCGCCGAGGCCCGGCTCCAGGCCGCCGAGGACCAGTGGCTGGAACTGGAGATGCGGCGCACGGAGATCGAAGGCGGCTGAGCGCCGCTGGACCGCGCCCCGCGCCGCGTCCTAGGCTCGGGCCCCAACAGGGACCCACGGGGAAACGAACCAGGGATGCATGTCTCCGATCGTCTGTCGGGCGCCTTCGTCGTGGCGCTCGGCTTCGTCACCATCGTCGGCGGCTGGATGCAGCCCCCGATGCCGGGCCAGGAGATCGGGCCCTCGGTCTTCCCCATCGTGGTCGGCGTCGGGCTCGCCATCTGCGGCGCCTGCATCGCGCTCGGCATCGGCCATTCCTTCGAGGAGGAGGAGCACGAGATCTCGGGCGCCCCGCCGCGCAGCCGCTTCTACGGGCTGCGGGCATTGCTGCCGCCGCTGGTCCTGTTGTTCTACGTCCTGGTCGTCGAGGATCTCGGCTTCCTGCCCACGGCCGCCCTCGTCATCGGCACCGTTTCCTTCGCCCTCGGCGCGCGGGCGCGGCTGGCCATCCCGCTCGCGCTGATCGCACCCTTCGCGGTGCATCTCGTCTTCTACAAGCTGCTCCGCGTGCCGCTCCCCGCGGGCATCCTGCCGGCGCCGTGGTGATCCCATGACCGACATCATCAACGGCCTCTGGATGGTCCTCGCCCCCGATGTGCTGGTCGCGATCGGCGCGTCCGCCGTCTATGGCCTGGTCGTGGGCTCCCTGCCGGGCCTGTCCGCCACCATGGCGACGGCGCTGCTGGTGCCCATCACCTTCTACCTCTCCCCCATCGCGGCGGTCGCGACCATCATCACGGCCTCCGCCATGGCGATCTTCTCGGGCGACATCCCGGGCTGCCTGCTGCGCATCCCCGGCACGCCGGCCTCCGCCGCCTACACCGACGAAGCCTATGCCATGACCCGCAAGGGCCAGGCCGAACTGGCCCTCGGTGCGGGGCTCTGGTTTTCGGCCATCGGCGGCATCGTCGGGACCATCTCGCTCATCGCCATGGCGCCGCTGCTGGCCGAGATGGCGCTGAACTTCTCGTCCTACGAATATTTCTGGCTCGCCTTCCTCGGGCTGATGTGCGCGACACTCGTCGCGCGCTCCTCACCCATCAAGGCCATCGCCTCGATGCTGCTCGGCCTGCTCTTCGCCTGCGTCGGCATGGAAAACCCGGCGGGCGTGCCGCGCTTCGCCTTCGGCAACGTCAACCTGCTCGGCGGCATCGAGCCGATCCCGGCGCTCGTCGGCGTCTTCGCGGTCAGCGAGGTCATGCGCGCCATGCTGACGCCCGACCCGCCGCCGCTGCCGAGCCGCAAATTCGGCTCCATCCTCGCGGGCCAGTGGGAACTGACGAAGAAATTCCAGTGGCCGATGTGGCGCGGCAACATCATCGGCATCATCATCGGCGTGCTGCCCGGCGCGGGCGCGGACATGGCGGCCTGGGTCAGCTATGCCATGTCCAAGCGTTTCTCGAAGCATCCCGAGAAGTTCGGCACCGGCTATCCGGAAGGGCTGGTCGAGGCGGGGGCGTCCAACAACGCCTCCCTCGCCTCGGGCTGGGTGCCCTCGCTGCTCTTCGGCATCCCGGGCGACACCATCACCGCGATCGCGATCGGCGTGCTCTACATGAAGGGGCTGAACCCCGGGCCGACGCTGTTCACGGAGCGCGCATCCAGCATGTACGCGCTCTACATCATCTTCATCCTCGCCAACATCATCATGATCCCGCTGGGCATCGCCATGATCCGTCTGGCGAGCAAGATCCTGCGCGCGCCGCGCTCGGCGGTGATGCCGGTCATCGTGCTGCTCTGCGCGGTCGGCGCCTTCGCGACGGGCAACAACCTGTTCTCGGTCGTGCTCGTCGCCTGCTTCGGCATCCTCGGCTACATCATGGAGCGCAACGGCTATCCGGTCGCCGCCATGGTGCTGGGCATCGTCATGGGCACGATGGTGGAGCGCGAGTTCGTGGCCTCGCTGATCAAGTCCGACGGCTCCGTGCTGCCCTTCTTCGAACGCCCGGTCTCTGGCGCGCTGGCGGCCATGGCCTTCGGCGCGCTGCTCTGGCCGCTCTTCGTCTGGATCCGCCGGAAGGTCACGCCGGCGCCGGCGTGATCAGCGCAGCGCATCGTCCTTCGCCGCCGCGATCACCGCGTCGGTCGTGATGGGCTTCGTCAGGTCGATCGGCGGCGGAGCGATCCGGGCCAGCGCCTCATCGGCCTGCAGCCCGAGCACCGCGAGCGCATCGGCCTGCCGCCCGGCGCCAGGCTCCGCGCCGCCGGTGCGGCCCCTGCGCAACAGCGCCAGCCGCCACGCCTGCCACCGCGACCCAGAGAACCACCTGATGCCCGTTGCACAAAGGATTGACCTTTGTACCCCTCAAACGCCGGGCGGGCCGCCTCCGCGGCCCTTGGCTTCGCCGGACCACCGGCGGGCGCCGTTCGGCGCCTCGGCCCTGCGGGCCGCAGGTCATACCATCGGCAAGCCGGTATGACCTCTTTCGGCCGTCCGGTCCGGGCAGGCGGCAACGCCGCCGATCAGATCCCGGCGCAATCCCTGATCGCGTCAAGATGCCAGCAGGAACGATGGGATTCGCGGCCGTGAGCCCGCGCGAAGGGATGCCGCCCTAGCGCCGCCGGCCAGGGTCCGCGATGGCAAGGCCGATCACGAGCAGCGCGCCGCCCAGCGTCGCCATCAGCGCCGTCGCCGAGAGCGAGAGCTGCCCCGGGCGCACCGCATCGCCCAGCAGCAGCACCACCAGCGCGACATTGAGGAGCAGCCCGAGCGCCACCAGGCCGAGGCCGAGGCGGGAGGCCGGATTGAGTTCGGAGCGGATGACCGGGGTCATGGGGGGAAGTCCTGTCTGACGGGCCTGGGTATGGCCCTCCGCACCGGCAACCCTCGGGCGATGGTGAGGCGATTTCATGGCACGGCGCTCGCCTGGCCGGTGCCGGGCCCGCATGGACAGGCCCCCCGCCTTCTGTGACCATGCCCGATGCCACGAACCGGGAGTGCCCACACCATGCGCGCGCTGTTGTCCGCCCTGATCCTGTCCGCGGGGATTGCCTTGCCCGCCTTCGCCCAGGCGCCCGCGGCCACGCCCCCCGCCGCCGGCCAGC
>JAYRQX010000741.1:0-6295 GCA_041910415.1 Acetobacteraceae bacterium
CGCCGCCGAGCGCGCCCGATCCATAGAGCGCCGAGGCCGGGCCGCGCACGACCTCGATCCGCTCGATGTCGCCCAGCTGCTCATTGCCGAAATTGTAGGCGCCGTTGGGGTCCGAGGGATCGTTGATCGGCACGCCGTCATAGAGCACCAGCACATGCCGGCTCGCCGACCCGCGCAGGAAGCCGCTCGCCTGCTGGCCGATGCCGCCGGTCTGCACGAGCCGGAAGCCGGGGACGGATTGCAGCGCCTCGGCGAGCGTCGTGTAGCCGCGCTCCTCGATCGTCTGGCGGTCGATGACGGTGACGGCGGCCGGCAATCGCTCGGCCGGCGTCGGCACGCGGGTCGCGGTGACCACGGTCGGCGGCAGCGTGCCGGGATCCACGGTCGATTGCGCGACCGCGGGCAAGGGCGAGAGGAACAGTGCAACGAACAAAAAACGCATCGCGGATCTCCATCCGCTGGAGGGACGACACGCGCCACGAACCGATGTGGCGCAGGCTTGCGTCGCCTCGCATGCGGCACCGCGCGGCGCGTGGCCGCACGATGAGAGTCCGCTGCGCCGGTGCACCCCGCCCGGCACGCACGAGTCGGCTCTGCGCCGGCCGGTCTCCTGGCTCGCGGGTCCTCGCGCCTTCCGGCCTTCTCGCGCCCGGATCGGGCGCAATGGCCATGCTGGAAAACGCTCGCCGCTCACAGTTGCGGGGGCAGCCGCGGTCTCACGCGTCTCGCGTGTTCCGCATTCCCGTTTCAGCCCTCATCGGGCCACCGGCGCATGGCGTGCAGCCTAGCGAGGCTGTTGCGCCAGGGGAAGATCGGCGGCGCCTCGCCATGGACGGGATTTCGCCCGTGCGGGCCTATCCGCGCGGGCGCGCCTTCGTTATCACGGCCCGACATGGCCCCGCCGCGTCCCGCGCGGGCCGCATCGAAAGGAACGCACCCATGGCCGATCTCGTCGCGATCGCCTTCCCCGACGAAGCGAAGGCCGAGGAAGTCCGGCAGAAGCTGCTCTCGATGCAGAAGGAATACCTGATCGAGCTCGGCGACGCCGTGATCGCGCTGAAGCGTCCGGACGGGTCGGTGAAGCTGAACCAGCTCGTCAACACCACGGCCGCCGGCGCGGCTTCGGGCGCGATGTGGGGCACGCTGATCGGCCTGATCTTCCTCAATCCGCTCGCGGGGGCGGCGATCGGCGCGGCCTCCGGCGCGCTCGGCGGCAAGCTCAGCGATGTCGGCATCAACGACCAGTTCATGAAGGACTGCGCGAAGGCGCTGCATGGTGGGGAGGCGGCGCTGT
Source organism: Acetobacteraceae bacterium (assembly GCA_041910415.1). GTDB lineage: Bacteria > Pseudomonadota > Alphaproteobacteria > Acetobacterales > Acetobacteraceae > JAYRQX01. The sequence continues at coordinate 1,295 of JAYRQX010000741.1, forward strand.
TCGTGCTGATCCGCAAGGTGACGGCCGACAAGGTGCTGGACGGCCTTCGCGGCGTCGGCGGGCGCGTCATCCAGACCTCCTTCGACCACACGAAGGAAGCCGCGCTGCGCGAGGCGCTGGCCGCCGCGCAGCAGCCGCCCGCGGGCTGACGCGGCGCCGCGGCGGGGGCAAAAAAACCGCGCCGCGGCTGCGCATCGGCCTGGGCAGGGATGCCCCTCTTCAGGCATAGGTGGAGGCCGGTGGACGCCGCGGCGTCCCCGCCCGGAGCCTGCCCATGACCCATCCCGCCGACCCCGTCCCGCGCCGCGCCCTGCTCGGGCTGCTGCCGCTCACAGCGATCGGCGCCTGCGGGCAGCAGGGCGACCTGCCGCCCACCATGGACCAGGCGCCGCCGCCCTCGCTCTACCGGATCGGCCCCGGCACGCCGGTGGATGGCCGTGTCGCGCTGATCCTGCTGCGCGGCCAGCCGACGGCGCGCGGCGTGCTGACGACCAACGGCTACCGCCTGCGCTTCACCGCGACCGGGCTTTCGGCCGCCGCCGGCGCGCCGAGGCAGTTGCAAGTGGTGGGCAACGTCTTCGGCCTGCCGCGCCGCGACATCTTCCCCGGCACCTACCGCAACGTCGCCGGCGCGCAGGGTGACCTGGCCGGTGTCCTGCAACTCGGCAACGACAACCTGGTCCTGATCCGGCTGCGCCCGGCGCGAGGCCCGGCCATGCTGGTCGCGGCCGATGCCGGCGTCGTCATCACGGTCGCGCCATGACGACACGCAGGATGACACCGGATCTCGCGGATCGTGACCGATCTGCACCGCAGTCGCCGGCGCGCGCCTCCGCGTGCCTGGCGACGCCGGACCGCCGGCGGCGGCCATTCGGCCGCTCGGCCAGCTTCGCCGGCCGCAGGCTCCAGTCAATGAGATCCGGGATGATCCGCATCGGCGCGGCGCTCGCCCTCACCCTCGCCGCGGCGCCGGCCCGGGCCGAGGCGCGGCTCGAAGCCTCGGTGCCCCAGGCGAATTCGACCGTCGCGGCACCGGTCAGCCTGTTCGAGGTACGGTTCAACGAGCCGGTCAATCACTACCAGTCGCGCGTCGAGATCCTGCGCGACGGCCAGGTGCTGGAAACCCTCGTGCCACGGCTCAGGACCGAGCCCAGCATCATCGCCGCGCAATCGGCGCCGCTGGCGGCCGGGCGGTACGAGCTGCGCTGGCTGGTGATGTCGGCCTTCGACGGCCGCGTCACGCAGGGGACGATCCCCTTCACGGTGCAGTAGGGGCGGAGCCTGACCCCACCCTGACCCTGCCCCGTCAACGGGGGAGGGAACCGCATCTCTCCCTCCCCTGCGGAGCGGGGGAGGGTTGGGGTGGGGGTCGTTCCGACCCGGATCCTAGAGCGGAAGCCGTTCGCATTGGCTCACGGCTTCCGCTCTACGCCGTTGTTTTTGCGAGCATCTTCACCCGACCAGATGATCCCATCTGATCGGGATCTGCTCTAGAAAACGTAGCCCAGCGCCTGGATGCCGAGCCAGCCGATGAAGAGCAGCACGCCGGTCGCGAAGATGTTCCCCAGAAGCGCCAGGCCCATGCCGATGCCGACCACGCGGCTGTCGTTCTCCACCACGCCGAGCGACATGATGATGTTGCCGAAAGCCGGCGGCCCGTTGGTGCCCGGACCGGGCAGGATCAGCATCAGCGAGGTATAGACCGTCATCCATCCGACCATCTTGTCGGCCAGCATGGTGGTGAAGAAGCCCGGCCGCGGCTTCACCCAGCGCTCCACGCGCTTCATCTTGGTCGTGGCATAGGCCGCGATCTTCAGCAGGTCCTGCTTGCTGATGCTGCGCCGCGCGAGGAATCCCGGCAGCCGCGGCTCCCGGTAGCCGAGGCCCATCTGCACGCCGAGCAGCAGCATCGGCGTGCCGAAGACGGTCGCCATGGCGGGCAGCAGCGCGGGGATGCAGAGCAGCAGGATGAGCATGCCGAAGGCGCGTTCGCCGAAGGCGTCCGCCAGCGCGCCCAGCGTGACGCGTTCGCCGGTGCAATGCGCCGCGACCTCGGCGAAGAGGCGCGAGATCGGCGCCGCCTCGTCCGGCTCGTGGTGCCCGGACTGCGCGACGCTTTCGGTCGGCTGCGGGTCGATATTGCCGTCCATCACCAGGCGGGGGCCTCTCGGGTCGGGGAGCAGGGGGGGCGTCGATGCGCCGGCCGGACCCGGGCGCCTCGCGATTACGTTACCAGAGGAGAGGAGGGCGGTCACAGTGAAACTTTCCCCACCTCCCCGCCTGGCCTTCAGCGCCCCGCGAAGACCGGCTTGCGCTTGGCCATGAAGGCGGTGCGGCCTTCGCTGTAGTCCGCGCTGTCGAAGCAGGCGGCCATGGCGGCGTTGATCGCCACCATGTCGCGGTCGCGCTCGTCCTGCAGCACGGCCTTCACGGTCTGCTTGTTGGCGTAGAGCGAGAGCGGCGCGTTCTGCGCCAGCGTCGCCGTGAGCTTCGCGACGGCGGCCGCGAGTTCCGCCGCCGGGACCATGCGGTTGATCAGGCCGACGCGCTCGGCTTCCCTCGCGTCGAAGCGCTCGCCGGTCATCAGGATCATGTGGGCATGGGCCGGGCCGACCAGGGCGACGAGCAGCCGCACCATGTCGAAGCCATAGGCGATGCCGAGCTTGGCCGCGGGGATGCCGAACTGGCTGTCGTCCGACGCGATGCGGATGTCGCAGGACATGGCGATGCCGAGGCCGCCCCCCATGCAGAAGCCGCGGATTTCCGCGATGACGGGCTTTTCGTAGTTGGCGAGGCGCAAGCGGCCGGCGGTCGTCTGGCGCGCATATTCCTTCTGCGCATCGGCGTCGGAGCGCACCTTGTCGAACTGGCTGATGTCGGCGCCACTGACAAAGGCCTTGTCGCCGGCGCCGGCGAGCACGACGCAGCGGACGGAGGCATCGGCCTCGAAGGCATCGAGCGCCCTGGCCATGCCGTCCCACATCGCGACCGACATGGCGTTGCGCTTCTCGGGCTGGTTGAAGGTGATGCGCCCGACGCCGTCCTTGATCTCGGCGAGGATCTTGCCGTCTGCGAATTCCATGGTTTCTGTCCCGTCCTGTCCGTCGAAACCCCGGACCGCTTGCAGCGCGCCGATGGCGCGCTGAGGCCGCGAATGCGGCCCGCCGGCGGTCCGGCGAAAGCCAAGCCCGCGGAGGCGAGCGCCGGCGCTTGAGGCTACATTTCGGCGATCACGCCGAGGCCGCGGAGCTGCTCGATCTCGGCATCGCTGTAGCCGTACTCGCGCAGGATTTCCGAGCTCTGCTCGCCGATCCGCGGCGGGACGCGGCGCACCTCGCTCTCGATGCCTTCCATGTTGATGGCGGTGCTCACCAGATGCGTGTCGCCGCGCGTCGGGTGCTTCATCGGCATCGCCATGCGCAGGTGCTTCACCTGCGGGTCGTCGAAGACCTGGTCCACCTTGTTGATGGGGCCGCAGGGAATGCCGGCTTCCTCCAGCAGCTCGATCCAGTAGTCGCTCGGCTTCCGCTTCGTGACCTCGCCGATCGTCGCATTCACCCGCGCGCGGTCGGCGGAGCGGCCCTTCAGCGTCTTCCACGCCTCGACCTCGAGCCACTCCGGATGCCCGGCGGCCTTGGCGAAGATGGCCCATTGCTTGGCGGAGGAGGCGGCGATGTTGATCGGCTTGTCGGAGGTCGGGAAGACGCCCATCGGGATGTTCACGGGATGGTCGTTGCCGGCCTGGCCCGGCACCTCGCCATCCATCAGGTAGCGCGCGGCCTGCAGGTCCAGCATGAAGACCATGCTCTCCAGCAGGGAGGTGTGGACATAGCGCCCCTTGCCCGTCTTCTCGCGCTGGAACAGCGCCATCATCACGGCGAGCGCCAGCAGGTTGCCCGCGGTCAGGTCCACGAAGGGAATGCCCGCGCGCATCGGGCCGCGGCCGGGCTCGCCCGTGATGGTCATCATCCCGCCCATGCCCTGCGCGATCTGATCGACCCCGGCGCGGTGGCTGTAGGGCCCGGTCTGGCCGAAGCCCGAGATCGAAGCATAGACGATGCGCGGATTGACCGCCTTGACCTTCTCGTAGTCCACGCCGAGGCGGAATTTCACCTGCATGCGCATGTTCTCGACGATGACGTCGGCGTCCTTCGCAAGACGGAAGAAGACCTTCCTGCCTTCCTCGGTCTTCAGGTCGAGCGCGAGGGCGCGCTTGTTCCGGTGCAGGTTCTGGAAATCGTAGCCCTCGCGCGATCCGCCCAGGCCGTCATTGTGCGCGGGCGGCTCGATGCGGATGATCTCGGCCCCCCAATCGGCCAAATGCCGCACGCAGGTCGGGCCGGCCCGCGCCAGCGTCAGGTCCAGCACGCGCACGCCGGCGAGCGGCAGGGCCGTTTCGGATGCAAGCTTCGGGTCGATGGCGCTGTCGGGCATGCGTGCGGGTCTCCGGCGAGAGCGGGCGGAGACTAGAGCGGGCGGTCCCGGGCGGCTAGGCCCAGCGGCGCAGACACAGCCTAGTCCCACCACAGGAAGAAGTGCGGGCTGCCGGGTCGCTCTCCCGTCAGCTCCGGACAGAGCGCGCGAAGCCTGGCGGCCAGCCGTTGCGGATCGGAGGACGACGGCGCGCGCAGTGCGCCGTGCAGGAAGTCGTGCCCGCAGCCGATGACGGCGAAGGGATCGTCGGCGGCGATCGCGGTCAGCCTTTCCACGACCTCGGTGGTGTCGCCGCCCAGATTGGCGTTGGTGCCGCAGCAGAGGGGTGCCGCCATCGGCTCTGTGATCGGCAGCAGGGCGAGAGGCAGCCGCCCATCCGCGATCTCGGGCCGCGTGTAGAAGACCGAGGCCCCGGCGGCGCGCGCCTCCTCGCCCAGCCGCGCGAGCAGCATGGCGGGGCCGTCATCGTCCAGCCCTGCCCCCGCCTCTGGCGGCGACAGGCCGACCAGCGCCGCGATGCGCGCGACCGGAACGTCATGGAAGTGCAGACCGCCCTTGCGCCGCTTC
>JAYRQX010000742.1:0-8524 GCA_041910415.1 Acetobacteraceae bacterium
CCCGCGCTCCAGCGTCGCGCCGCCGGTATCGCGCATGGCGAAGGGCAGGCCCGGCAACAGGGCACCGCCTTGCGCCAACGGGCGGAAGAAGTGTCGCGCCGCGAGCTGACGGCTCTCCACCAGATCCTGCGCGGTACTCACCGGAAAGCAGGCGACGCGCGCGGCCTGCGCCGTCATCGCGGTCTCGCGCGCCGGCACGCCGACGGACCATGCGCGCATCAGCCGGCCCAGCTCGGCCGCGTTTGCCGTGCGCGAAGCGCGCGTGCCGCAGAGTGCCGCATCGCGCGCCCAGTCCGGGCTGCCCATCAGTTCGACCCAGCGCGCCCACTGGTGGTCCTCGCGCGGGGAGACCAGGATCGTGCCGTCGGCACACGGCAGCAGCCAGACCAGGCCGCCCGCGATGGTGATCTCGCGCCCCGGGGCGCGCTTCCGCCCCGGTGGCAGCACGCCGTCATGCAGTTCCGCCAGCGCGTCCACCAGCATCCAGGCGAAGACGTCCTCGGCGGAAAGGTCGAGATAGGGCGCGCGCCCATCCTCCCGCGCATCCGTCAGTGCGACCATGGCGGCATTCGCGGCGATCAGCCCGGTCAGCATTGCCGTCTCGCGGTCCGGGCAGCCGAGCGGCGGCTGGGCTTCCGGATCGGTCACCGGGCAGGCCTGGTGGTACGCGTAGCCGCCGGCGTGCTGCGCGGTGAAGGCGGTGCCCGCCATGCCGGCGCGCGGGCCGGTCAGCCCATGCGCGGTCAGCACCAGCGTCGGACGGCGCGCGGCATCGCCAGGCTTCGGCAGAAGGGCGCCATACGCCGCACCGCCCGCGCTCTCCGGCGCCCAGAGCACGAGGTCGGCGTCCCGCGCCAGCGCGGCGATGCGCGCACCATCCTCGTCCGCATCCAGTGCCAGGCAGCGCTTGCCTGCGTTGAGATACGCAAACAGCGCGCTGCCGCCATCCTCCAGCAGCGGCGCCACCTTGCGCAGTGGATCGCCGGCATTCGGTTCCGGCCGCAGCACCTCCGCCCCCAGATCGCCCAGCAGCCGCGCGGCGAAGGCGAGCGACACGTCCGAGCCGAGTTCGAGCACCCGCAGCCCGGCCAGCGGCTGCATGGGGGAAAGCGGGGCCGCGTCGTCCACGGTCAGCGGATGATGAGGTTCGTGGTGGAACGGAACAGCGGGCGCCGTTCCTCTCCGGCCGCGTACTCGTCGTCGATGGTCACGATCACCATCGGGCCGCTGCGGCCCTGCTTCTGCTTCACGTCGCGGTAGCGGCTGCGGCACCAGATGGTCTCGCCCGTGCGCGCGGCGCTGAAGAATTCGTATTCGTAGCCGCCGTTCAGCACGCCCGAGAGCGGGATCGGCATGCGCGGCAGGTGCCAGCGCAGGATGCGCGTCCTGCCGTCGAACTCCGGGTCGCCATGGCCCTCCAGCGGGTCCTTCGGGTCGCCCGCAGCGCGGCGGTAGGCGTGCGCGGGGAAGCCGAGCGGCGCGACCTGCCCGCCATACCGAGCGACACCTTCCGGCATGTGGCGGGCATTGTCGTCCATGGTCGCGTGGATGAAGCGGCGAAGTTCGCTCGGCTCGACCGGATGCGTGGCCGGGACCCAGTCCGACTGCACGCCGATCAGCGCGCGGGCTTCCTCGGTGACGAGGTCCATCGGTTCGTATCCTCCTTTCCGCGGACGGGCCGGGAACACATTGAGTGTCCACACTTGAGCCCGTATCGGGGGGCATGGCAACGCCATTCCCGGAAAATGATTCTGTGTGTCGACACTTCGGGTCAAGCCTGCAATAGTCGCGCCAAGGCCGGCGCGAAGCCGCCGCGGGAGTGGAACGCAGGCATGAAGGTCGCCTTCACCGGGGCGTCGCACTGGCATCTGCCGCTCTATCTGGACCCACTGGTGGCGCTTCCCGGCGTGACGCTGGCGGGCATGGCCGATCCGGACCCGGCGAGGGCCGAGGCGCTGGGGATCCGCTACAACTGCCCGCATGACCGGGATGCCGCTGCGCTCTGCCGGCGCACCAGGCCCGATTTCGTCTTCGTCCTCGGCCGCCACATCGACATGCCTGATGTCGCGGCGTTCCTGATCGCCGAAGGCATTCCCTTCGCGATCGAAAAGCCCTGCGGCGCCACGGTCGCGCAGGTGGAGCGCTTGGCGGGGCTGGCCGCCGCGCGCGGCGCCTTCGTCGCCGTGCCGCTGGTCTTCCGCAACGGGGACTTCTTCCGGCTGATGCAGGACCTGGCCGCGCGGGATGGCGGCGTGCAGCACATGGGCTTCCGCTTCATCGCGGGCTTCGCGCAGCGCTATCTCGACAATGGCTGCGCGTGGAACCTCGATCCCGCCCTCGCCGGCGGCGGCTGCATGCTCAACCTCGGTTGCCATTTCGTGGACATCATCCACGCATTGTGGGGCGACGAAGCGCGCCCGGTCGCGGCGAATTTCTCCAACGCCGCCTGGGGTTTCCCGGTCGAGGATTATGGCTCCATCGCCTTCGCCGGCCCGGGCGGCGCGCTGGCACAGGTGGAAGCCGGTTATCTTTTCCCGGCGCCCACCTCGACCTTCGACCTGCATTTCGCGCTGCGCACGCCGCGCCACTATCTATTCGTGCAGGACCCGGAGACCGTGCACGTCATCGCGCATGACGGATCGCGGCGGGCGATCCGCACGCACACCACCAATGTCGGCCAGTACCCGCCCTTCGTGGCCGACGTGCTGGATCGCGCGCGCCGCGGCGCGGCACCGCTCGCCGGGTTGGACGCGATGGTGCCGGTGATGCGGCTGACCGAACAGGCCTACGCGATGGGCGGCCGCCGCCTGGGTGGCGCCGCATGACGATGCTTCAGGGAGGACAGCACATGGCCGTGACCCCCAAGGCGGTGCTCCGCCGCATCTGGCCCGCGGCGCTTGCCGCGCTGCTCGCGCTGGCAGCCTTGCCGGCCGCTGCGCAGGATTGGCCCGCGCGCTCCCTGCGCCTGGTCGTTCCCTACGCGCCCGGCGGCGGCACCGACGTCGTCGCCCGCGTTCTGGCGCAGGTCATGACGACGCAGCTCCCCCACCCCGTCGTGGTCGAGAACCGCGCCGGCGCCGGCGGTGGCATCGGCGCGGAGGCGGTCGCGCGCTCCGCGCCCGATGCGCACACGATGCTCTTCACCAACTCCGGCCATTCGGTGCTGCGCATCATCGCACCGAACGCGAATTTCGACCCGATCCAGGCGCTCGCCCCCGTCACCATCGTGGGTGAGGGGCCGATGATCATGATGGTCGCGAACAACGTCCCCGCCGCGAACCTCACCGAGTTTCTCGCCCTCATCCGCGAGAACCCCGGACGCTACGACTATGGCAGCACCGGCACCGGCGGCACCAACGGCCTGACCGCGCTGATGTTCGTGGATGCCGCCCGCGTGCGCATGAACGAGGTGCCCTATCGCGGCGGCGCGCCGGCGACGCTCGATCTCGCCGCGGGCCGCATCGCCATGCTGTTCGACGCGAGTTCCACCGCGCTGCAGACCGTGCGCGGCGGCCAGGCGCGGGCGCTCGCCGTGGCCTCGGCGCAGCGCAGCCCCTCGGTGCCCGAACTGCCGACCTTGCTGGAAGCCGGCGTCCCGGCATCCATGAGCATCTGGATGGGCGTCTTCATCCCGACCGCCACGCCGGCGTCGCAGCGGGACGCGCTCTACGCCGCGATCCTGCGCGCGCTGAACACGCCGGAATTGCGCGCGCGCTTCACGGAGTTCGGCATGGACCGTATCCCGGCGCCGCGGCCGGACGAAGCGGCGCGCTTCATCGCGGGCGAAGTGGAGCGCTGGGAAGGCCTGTTGCGGCGGGCCGCAGCCCCATCGTCGCGGCAATCGCCGCGGCGCTGGTGCAACGCCTTGCGCTGCTGCACGGCGAGCAGCGCCGCGACGAGGACCGCGACCGCGGCGAATGCAGCGCCGAGATTGCTATTCGGCTGCCATGCCCGTCGCCGCGGGAAGCACGGCCAGCAATCCCTGAACCAACGCATCGACCATCGCATCGGTATGCAACGGGGTTGCACATAGCCGGAGCCGCTCGTCTCCGCGCGCCACGGTCGGATAGTTGATCGCTGTCACGTAGATTGCGTGCTCCTGCAGCAGCCGCCGCGCGACATGCCGGCATGCCTCGGCGCCGCAGACGGGAACCGGCACGATGTGGCTTGGGGCATGCAGATAGGGAATGCCCGCGGCATCCAGCGCGGCCTTCAACGCCTGCGCCCGCTCCGCGAGCGCATCGCGTCGCGCCGGGTCGCCTTTCACCACGCGCACGCTGGCGAGCGCAGCCGCGGTGATGGCGGGCGGCAGCGCCGTGGTAAAGATCAGCCCTGCGGCGACGCTGCGGACATAGTCCACCAGGTCGCTTCGCCCCGCGATGTAGCCGCCCAGCACGCCGAAGCCCTTGGCCAGCGTACCCTCGATCACGTCGATGCGGTGCGCCAGCCCCTCGCGCTCCGAGATGCCGCCGCCGCGGGCGCCGTAGAGGCCAACGGCATGCACCTCGTCCAGATAGGTCATGGCGCCGTAGCGATCGGCCAGGTCGCAGATGGCGCCGATCGGCGCGATGTCCCCGTCCATCGAGTAGACGCTCTCGAAGGCGATCAGCTTGGGTACGCCAGGCGGCGCCGTGGCGAGCTTCGCCTCCAGATCCGTCAAGTCGTTGTGGCGCCAGATGACGCGGCGCACGGCTTTCGCGTTGCGCATGCCGGCAATCATGCTGGCGTGGTTCTTCTCGTCGCTGAACACGATGAAGCCGGGGAGTGCCTCCAGCACCGCGCTGAGCGCCGCCTCGTTCGCGATATAGCCGCTGCCGAACAGCAGTGCCGCCTCTGCGCCGTGCAGATCCGCCAATTCGGCTTCGAGAGCCGCATGAAGCGGTGACGTGCCGGAGATATTGCGGGTTCCGCCGGCGCCGGCGCCATGGTGCTCGATCGCCCGCGCGGCAGCTTCCCGCACGGCGGGGTGGCTGCCCATGCCGAGGTAGTCGTTGGTGGACCAGACCGTGATCTCACGCGGCCCCTGCGGGCCATGCCAGCGGTAGATGGGGAAGCGCGCGGCAATCTTCTCGAGGGATGCAAACTCCCGGTAGCGTCCTTCCTGCCGCATCCCGTCGAGCGTACCGCGGCAGTGGCGGAGGAAGGCGTCGCGGGTTGTCATGGACGGAACTCCTGTTGAGCCTGGCCCCTGCGCATGAGACGCAATCATGCGAGCCACCGCTGCGGATGGCCTGGATCCGAGAGCAGGGCGCGCGCCGCATCGACCCGATGCAGAAGGTGCGGTGCCGAATCGGGAGGTGACAGCGTCAGCGCCGTCGCCAGCGCATCGGCATCCGCTGCCGTGGCGGCGATGACGGAGGCGGCACGCATGGCGGGCGGGCAGGTCGCGCTCCGCGGATCGAGAATGTGGTGCCAGCGCCCATCGGGCGTGAAGCGGCTTGCCGCGCCGGCCGATGTGGCGATGCCGCAATCCTGGAGCATGGCCTGGCTCTCATCGCGGCCCGGATGCACCAAGCTGATACGCCAGGGCGTCGTGCCTGCACGCAATTCCCCGACATCCACGAGAGCATCGGTGAAGCCGCAATTCGCCAGCAACCCCGCCACACGGTCCGTGACATGGCCCTGCGCGATCGCGTTCAGCGTGATCGCCATGCCCGGGCGCACCAGGCGGATCTCCGCGGGATCAATGCTGATGCCGCGATAATCGACACGGGCCCGCGCCGCATCGAGGAGGCGGGGCTCCGGCTCCGAACCGGCCCTGATCGCGTCCGACACGGCCTGCCAGAGCGGCTGGATCGTCACGTCGAAGGCGCCATCCGTCATCTCGGCGAAATGCAGCGCCCGCTGCAGCAGGTGCCGCATGTCAAGCGATGGCCTGGCAAGGCGCCCATCGCGATTGAGGCGGCTGATCGCCGAATCAAGGCGGTGCAGGCTGAACTCGGCCTCGAGCCGCTCGATCTCCGCCAGCACGCTCGCCATGCTGCGCTCCGCCTGCCGGTAATCGGCATGGCGCAGCCGGATCTGCGCCTCCGCGCCCAGGGCGACGCCGCGCCAGGAGAGCACAGCGGCGTGCCGGGCATCACCGGGCGTCAGGACGGCGCCGCCCGCGCCGAGCCCGCAGGCAAGAATCCGGAGGGCGCGGCGCCGCGTCATCATGGTGCGCGGCCCTCCCGCAGCGCGGCGCGGTTTGCCCGCCTCTGCCGGCGCTGGATCAGCGGCGGGCAGATCTCCTCATCGTGATAGTTCACCTGGCAGCGCAGGCAATGGATACATTCATTGGGGTTGATCTCGCCATTCGGATGGATGGCCTGGACGGGGCAATGCAGCGCGCAGATGTGGCATTCGGCGCCGCATTGCCTGTGTCGCTTGAGCCAGTTGAACATCCGCAGCCGTGCCGGCAGCGCGATCGCGGCGCCGAGCGGGCAGAGGTAGCGGCAGAAGGCGCGTTCGAGCACCAGCGCGCCGAGCAGCAATACGATCGCATAGAGCAGCAGCGGTTCCCAACGCATGAAGCGCAGGATGATCGCGGTGCGGAAGGGCTCGACCTCGGAGCCGAGGATGGCGAGCGCCATGTTGCCGAGCGAGACCGCGAAGAGCACGAAGAACAGGATGTACTTCGCCGGCAGGAGGCGTTCGTGCAGCGCGAAGGGCAGCCTCAACGAGGGCAGGTGGAGAGCGCGGCCGATGCGGCCCATCAACTCCTGCAACGCCCCGAAGGGGCAGAGCCAGCCGCAGAAGACGCCGCGTCCCCAGAAGGCAATGGCGACCGCGACCCAACCCCAGAGGATGAAGATGAGGGGTTCCGAGAGGAAGACGTCCCATTGGAAGTCGGTGCGGATCGCTTCGATGAAGGTCAGGACATGCACCACCGAAAGCTGCGCGCCGGCATACCAGCCGAGCCAGAGCAGGGTGAATCCGAGCATGCCGAGGCGCAGCCATCGCCACAGCGGGCGCCGCGCCGCGACCTGGTCCTGCAGCGCAAGCACCGCATAGAGCGTGAGCAGCGCCAGGGCGAGGATGGCAATCCGCCCGGCCTGCGCATGCCAGGTCCGGCGCCAGAGTGGACCGCCCTCCGCCGCCGGTTCGCTCGCGTTCGGCGCGAGACGATGCCGCGCCGGCAGCACGTAAGGGAGTGAGAACAGCGCGGTGGCATTGCCTTCCGTCGCGGCAAGGTCGATCCGCCACGGCCTGTCGGGCTGGAACGTGCTGTCGGCCGGCATGACGAAGACCGAGATCTCGCGAAGCGGTGGCGCGCCCTCGATCGGCAATCGCTCGAAGCGGTGATGCTGGGATGCGGTCAGCGTGAAGCTCTGCTCGTCCTGGACGAGCTGGATGCGGTCGAGAACGCCGCTGCGCAGCCAGTCGCGGCCCCGGAAGGAATGGAAACCGTCTCCTGCCAGGAAGACCAGGTTGGCGCCCGGCGCGGCCTCGCCGAGAAGACGCGCATGCGTGACGGGGCCAAGAAGATTGGCCCCGATCTGCGCGGGCGTCGCAAGCGCCGCGTAGAGCGTGGCGAAGTTCGCCTCGGGCGGCAGCGCCGCGGCCGGGCTGGCAGGCGCGCCGGCCCGCCGCAACGCGTCTGCGGCCTCGCCGGCGGATATCGCGCGCATCGCGATCGAGTCGTCCGCGCGAAGCGATCCCCAGTTTTCCGGCCGGAAGGCATCGAGATTGATGCTGCCGCTTCGTCCCACCGCCATGCAGGCGAGGCCGCGGTTCCGTGCGACCAGCCTGGCCGCGCCGAGGATGGCATCGTGCAGCACGTTGGAACTGACAGTCGCGCGACTGATGCCATCCACGGCCTGTATGCCGGGCTCGGGCGTGCCGAGCCGCACGCGATGCGCGATATCGAGACCGACATAGCGGCGCACGAAATCGCCAAGCGCGGACTCCGGCACGCCGGTCATGAGGAGCGGCTCGCGATGCTCCACCAGCTCGACGCCCGTGATCCGGCAATCGAGCGCAAGGCCGATCAGGAGATCGAGCTGCCGCGTCCGTGCGGCACGGCCGCCCGTCACATCCCGGCTTGAAAAGACAAAGCCGACCGGCGTGCCGTCGCGCCGGCCGACATGGACGGGCGGTTGGCCTTCCGCCGGGCCGAACGCCGTGGCGGCAGGCAGGAGGGCGGAGAGGCGTGCCGTGTCCGTCTGACCCAGGGCCTGGAACGGAAGCAGGGACAGGCACAGCAGGCCCAGAACCGCCAGCCGGATGCGGCGACCCATTCCTTCCTTGCCTGTCCGGAGCCGCCTCACGCCGCCCTCCAACTGTCGCGAGCTTAACCGGGCAGGCGCCGCCGCGCGCTTGACTTTGGTCAAGGTGACGGACGCCTCAGCGGGCAGAGATGCTCACGGACCCGACGGCGCGTGTGACGACGCCGGGTGGGTCCACGTCATGCGCCAGGCCAGCAGAAGCCCTCGCGCGGTGAAAAAGGAGCCAGCCAGTCATGCGATCGCGCAGAACCCTCTATCTGACGGCGGCGGCCGCAGCCCTGGTGGCGGGGCTGGGTGCATCGTCGCTGTGGGCCCAG
>JAYRQX010000743.1:0-2102 GCA_041910415.1 Acetobacteraceae bacterium
TCCTCGCCTGCATCGCGCGGCGGGCCCGCATGGTATAGCCCTCCGCGGCAACGGGGATGTCGGCATGGCGGCGCGGTGGCTTCGCGACAGGCGGGTCTGGATCGTGTTCGCCGTGCTGGCCGCGATCCTCGCGCTCCGTCTCGCCGGCTTCGAGCAATGGCTGACGCTCGATACGCTCCGCACCCACCGCGCCGCGCTGACCGCCTGGGTCGGCGCGCATTGGGCGCTCGCGGCGCTCGCCTTCGTCGCGGTCTATATCGGCGTCGCGGCGCTGGCCCTGCCGGGCGCGGCCCTGGTGTCGATCACCGGCGGCTTCCTCTTCGGCACCGTGGCGGGCACGCTGCTCACCGTGATCGGCGCAACCGCCGGGGCGACGGTCGCCTTCCTCCTGGCCCGCTCCATCTTCGGCGACCGCGCGCTCGACCGCTTCGGGGAGAGGGCGGCGCGGCTCGCCCAGGGCATCCGGCGCAACGCCTGGTCCTACCTGCTGGTGCTGCGCTTCGTGCCGCTCTTCCCCTTCTTCCTGGTCAACCTGGTGCCCGCCTTCGTGGGCGTGCCGCTGCCGGTCTTTGTCGGCACCACCTTCGTCGGCATCATCCCCGGCACGGCGGTCTTCTCGCTGGCGGGCGCGGGGCTCGGCTCGGTGCTCGATGCGGGCGGTGCGCTCGACCTGCGCGCCATCCTGACGCCGGAGATCCTGGGCGGGCTGATCGGCCTTGCCGTGATGTCTCTCCTCGCCATCCCGCTCAAGAACCGCTTCGCCCGCCCCGAGCCTTGACGGCATCGCCGGCGCGCGCGACGCAGCGGCCAACGCCGCGCGCGACGCAGCGGCCAAGGAGAGAACGCCATGACCATCCCCTGCGAAACGAGGGAGGGGTGGGTGAACGCTGAGGGCGTTCACCCGGGGTGAGGCAAGCGCCACTGGCGCAGCCCCGCACCATCACTATCCTCGCCTCATGCCTGCGCCAAAGACCCTCGCCGCACTCGAAGCCGATGCCGCGCGCGACATCGAGCTGACCGCCCATCCCCGTCCCGCCTGGCTCGAACCGAAGACCCGCGGCGGCGCGCCGGTGCTGGACGTGCTGATCATCGGCGGCGGGCAATGCGCGCTGGCGACCGCCTTCGCGCTGAAGCGCGACCGCGTGGACAATCTTCTCTGCATCGACCGTGCGCCCTTCGGCAAGGAAGGGCCATGGAGCAGCTTCGCCCGCATGCGCTGGCTCCGCAGCCTGAAGGACCAGACGGGGCCGGATCTCCGCACACCCTCGCTCTGCTACCAGGCCTGGCATGAGGCGCAGTTCGGCGCCGATGACTTCGCGGCGATGCACATGATCCCGACGGCGCTCTGGGCCGACTACCTGCTGTGGTTCCGCCGCGTGACCGGCATTCCCGTCCGCAACGGCGTCACCGCCGGGCGCATATCGCCCGCGCGCACCGATGACGGCCTGCCCTGCCTGGCGGTCGAGACCAGCGAGGGCCCGATGCACGCGCGCAAGGTGGTGATCGCGACGGGCCAGGAAGGCGTCGGCGCCTGGTGGATGCCGGATTTTCTGGACGGTCTGCCCCGCGGCTGCTGCGCGCATGCCGCGCAGGCCATCGACTTCAGGGCGCTGCGCGGCAAGGTGGTCGCGGTGCTCGGCGCCGGGGCGTCCGCCTTCGACAACGCCGCCGTGGCGCTGGAACATGGCGCGGCGGAGGTGCATCTCTTCTGCCGGCGGCCGATCGTGCAGGACATCCAGCCCTATCGCTGGATCAGCTTCACGGGCTTCCTCCGCAACCTCTTCGAGATGCCGGACGCCTGGCGTTGGCGCTTCATGCACCGCGTGCTGACGCTGCGCGAGGGCTTTGCCCAGGACACCTATGACCGTGCCGCGCGGCACACGAATTTCACCATGCATGTCGGCCGTCCCTGGACCGGCGCGCGGGTGGAGGTCGGGCGCCTGGTGCTGGAGACGCCGCGCGGGGAATTCCATGCCGACTTCGCCATCGCCGGGACAGGCGTGCGCATGGACCCGGCGCTCGCGCCGGAACTCGCGGGCTGCGCGCACAACATCGCGCTGTGGCGGGATCGCTACACGCCACCGGCCGGGGAGGAGAGCGAA
>JAYRQX010000744.1:0-2169 GCA_041910415.1 Acetobacteraceae bacterium
CTCGTCGTCGCCGCCGAGTTCGGGGGCGGCCATGCGGCCGGGGCGCACGAGCTGGCGGTGCCGCGCGGGGTTGCGGCAGAAGGCGATCACCTCCTCGACCAGCGCCTCGCCGGCGAAGCGCTCATCGGCCTCGGCGAGCTTCTGCGAGAACTCGCCCGCATCCTTGAACAGCAGGTTGTAGGCGGTGCGCATGGTGCGCAACTGCTCGCGCGACGCGCCGCGGCGGAGCAACCCGATCTTGTTGAAGCCGACGAGGCGTGCGGGCAGGCCGAAGACGTAGCCGAAGGGCGGGATGTCGTTGGTCACGCCGGCGAGCCCGCTCACCATCGCAAGCCGCCCGATGCGCACGGTCTGGTGCACCGCGGCGCCGCCGCCCACGAAGGCGTTGGGGCCGACATGGACATGCCCGCCCAGCATGACGTTGTTCGCCAGGATGACACCGTCACCGACCTCGCAGTCATGCGCGACATGGGCCATGGCCATCAGCATGCAGCCGGCGCCGACCTTGGTGACGCCGGAGCCGCCCACGCTCGCGCGGTGCACCGTGACGCCTTCGCGGATCAGCGTGCCGGCACCGATCTCGCAGGCGGTCGGCTCGTTCCGGTATTTGAGGTCCTGCGGCGCCATGCCGATGCTGGCGAAGGGGAACACCCTGGCGCCCGCGCCGATCGTGGTGCGCCCGTCCACCACCACATGGGCGATGAGCTCGACATTCGCGCCGAGCGCGACCTCGGGGCCCACCACGCAGCCCGGCCCGATGCGGCAGCCTTCGCCGATGACGGCGCCCGGAGAGATGACGGCGCCGGGATGGATATCGGTCACGCTCAGCGGTCCAGGATCATCGCGGAGATGGTGGCCTCGGCGCAGGTCACGCCTTCCACCTTCGCCGCGCAGGCGAACTTCCAGACATTGCCGCGGCGGCGGTCCTTCACGACCTGCACGCGCATCTGGTCGCCGGGGGTCACGGGCTTGCGGAACTTCCCGCCATCCACGGTCATGAAATAGACGAGCTTGCCCGCCGCATCGGGCCCGAGCGTCGCGACGACCAGCACGGCGGCCGTCTGGGCCATGCTCTCGATGATCAGGACACCAGGCATCACCGGCATGGCGGGGAAATGGCCCTGGAAGAAATTCTCGTTGATCGTGACGTTCTTGATGCCGACCGCGGAGGTGTCCTTCACGATCTCGACCACGCGGTCGATCAGCAGGAAGGGATAGCGATGCGGGATCGCATGCATCACCTTCGCGATGTCGAAGCATTCGAGCGTGGCCGGCGGCGCTGCGTCGTTCATGGCGTTTCTTCTTCCTTCGTTTCCCTGTCCCGTCCCTCCGCACGCGCGCCCTGCGCCAGCTTCTTGAGCGTCGCGTAGGTCCGCCAGAACTCCCGCACGGGCTCGGCCGGGCTGCCGATGACGTCCTTGCCTTCGGGAATGTCGGTCATCACGCCCGCCTGCGCGCCGATCCGCACGCGCGAGCCGACGGTGAGATGGCCGGTCAGCCCCGCCTGCGCCGCCAGCACGACGAAGTCGCCGAGCGTGGTGGAGCCGGAAATGCCGGCATGCGCCACGACGACGCAGCCGCGCCCGGTGCGGACGTTATGGCCGATCTGCACGAGGTTATCGAGCCGCGTGCCCGGGCCGAGCACGGTGTCGCCCTGGCTGCCGCGATCGACGGTGCTGTTGGCGCCGACCTGCACGCCGTCGCCCAGCATCACGCGGCCGAGCTGCGGCATGGTCACGTGCTCGCCCGTCGCGGTGGTCGCGAAGCCGAAGCCCTCATTGCCGACGCGCGCGCCGGGATGCAGCACGACACCCGCACCGGCGATCGCATGGGTGATCGAGGCATGGGCGTGGATGCGGCAGCCGGGTCCGAGGATCACGCCCGCCCCCACCACCGCATGGGGATGGATGATCGAGCCCGCGCCGATCTCCGCGCGGCTGCCGATCACGGCGCAGGGGCCGATCTCGACGCCTTCGCCCAGGACCGCATCGGGGGCGATCACCGCGGTCGGGTGGATGCCCGGTTGCGCAGCGGATTCGGGATGGAACAGCGCCGCGATGCGCGCGAAGCCGAGATAGGGCTGGCGCGTGACCAGCCCGATGCAGCCGGGTGGCAGATGCCCGACCATGGCGGGTTGCAGCACCACGGCGCCTGCGCGGCTCCCGGCCA
>JAYRQX010000745.1:0-2285 GCA_041910415.1 Acetobacteraceae bacterium
GCCGCCCGGCGCCTCGGCGCAGCAGGCGAGCAGCGTCGGCGGGCCTTCGCGGAAGGCGCCGAAGGCCGTGCCGAGGCGGCGCGCCGGGTCGAGCACGACGCGGAGCGGGTTCTCTCCGGGCACCTCGCGCGTCGTCAGCCTGGGATCGTCGGCCGCGACCGTGCCCGCGCCCACGATCACGGCGTGGCAGAGGGCGCGCAGGCGGTGGGTGTGCAGGATGTCCTCGCGCCCACCGATCCACTGGCTCGATCCGGTCGCGGTCGCGATGCGCCCATCCAGGGTCTGGCACAGCCGGCCGACGACGCGGCAGCCATCGGGCGCGGCCGGACGGGCGAGGATCGGGGCGAAGAGATCGGCAAGCGGTCCGGCGGGCCGCGACGACGGATCAGCGCCGTCACGCGCGGCGCGCAAAGCGTCCCAGGCGGCGATGTCCGCGGCTTCGGCCTGCATGGGGGACGCTATGCCGCAAGCGGCGGCGCCGCTCAACCGCGGGCCATGGTGAGGGCGCCGGGAAACAGCGGCAGCAGCGCCTGCGCGCAAAGCCCGATGAGGACCGGCATGGCGAACCCGGCGATCAGCCGGATCGCCGAGAAGCGCCAGCCAAGCAGCGGGTATTCCCAGGTGATCACGCGGTGAAACCCGTAGATGCACCAGCCCGACAGCAGCGCGACCATCTGCGGCGCGCCGGCGCCCGCCTTCGCGAAGGTCAGCACCAGCGGGAAGGAGACGAAGGGGCCGCCGGGGATGAGCCCGCCGGCGAACGACGCGATGACGATTCCGGCGATGCCCGATTCCGGCCCGAGCCAGGCGCCCGCGACATCCTGCGGGATGAGCTCCGACGCGAAGGACGCCATCGGCAGCGCCACGGCGAAGAGGGGGATGATCCGCATCACGCCGGCGGTGGTATCGTGCAGCGCGCGCCTGCCGCTCCCCTCGCCGTGCCGGCGGAGCACGATGGCGAAGGCGATGGCGGCGACGACGGCCAGGAAGATCTGGGACGGCGTCATCGCGTGGGCGGCGTCCACGCGATCGGGATGCGCCTCGCGAGCCAGCCGATCAGGACGGGCACGGGGAGCGAGGCGACCAGGCGGAGCATCGCGAATTCCACGCCGAGCAGCGGCGCCTCATAGACCAGGATCCGCTGCCAGCCATTGATCGTCCAGGCGGAGATGTAGGCGATGAGCGTGCCGCGATCGGCACCCGCGCTGGCGAAGACCAGGATCAGCGGGAAGGCGGCCATGGGCCCGCCGGGCGTCGCCATGCCGGCCAGCGTCGCGATGAACAGCCCCTTCCAGCCGGATTCCGCGCCCATCCATCTGGCGAGCGATCCCGGGTCCATCAGCTGGCGGATGCTGGACGCGAGCAGCATGCCCGCGATGAGCGACGGCATGATGAAGAGAAAAAGATCCGCCGCGTGCCAGAAGGCATGCCAGAAGCGCTCCGCGCCGTGGATCAGGCCGGTCGCGATGGCCGCGGCGATGGCGAGGGCGCCGAGGATGGCGACGCTGATGTTCTGGCGGAGGTAGGCGATCACCGGCGCAGCCTGCGTCCTGCGTCCCTGCGCGGCAAGACCCCTCAGGCCAGCGGCGGGCGGTGCTGCGCCCAGGGCCGCGCCTGTTCGAACTGCGCGGCGAGGCGGAAGAGATCGGCCTCGGCACCCCAGCGTCCCACGATCTGCAGGCCGGTCGGCAGCCCATCCGCGCCGAAGCCCGAGGGCACCGTGATGGCGGGATGCCCGGTGAGGTTGAAGGGATACTGGGGGGAGGTCCAACCCTGGCGCGTGATGCCGCAGGGCACGCCGTCCACCAGCACCTCGTCATTGGCGGCATCGTGGCCGACCGGCAGCGCGGTGCGCGTCATGGTCGGCATGACGAGCGCGTCGAAGCGCTCGAGCAGCGCCTGGATGGCGCGAAACAGCTGGGTGCGCGCGAATTGCGCATTGCGGAAATCAGCCAGCGAGAAGCCGGCGCCGCGTTCCATGAAGGCGAGCGTCACGGGATCCATCGCGTTCTGCCAGCGCGGCAGGTACGGGGCGCAGAAGACGGTGAAATTCGCCTGGTAGAGCACGCGGCCCTCGTATTCGATCCAGTCGATCGCCTCGGTCACCTCCTCGATGTCGGCGCCGAGGGCGGCAAAGGCCTTGAGGCAGGCCTCGGTGTTGTCCTGCACGTCGGCGGCGACGCGGGGATTGGCGCAGCGGCGGATGGAGCCGAGGCGAACACCCGACAGGTCGCCGCCGATCATGGCCGGCGAGACCGGGCGCAGCTGCGTCGTCGCCATGGACC
>JAYRQX010000746.1:0-5126 GCA_041910415.1 Acetobacteraceae bacterium
CCCGGCGGGATCGGCGAAGCGGTTCTGCCGGAAGCTCAGGACGATGCCCTTGGGCCCGGCATCCAGCTTCTCGACACCCGCTTCCTTGCAGAGCCGCTTGATGGCGACGACGTAGAGAAGATTCTGCACCTCGGCCGGCAGCGGGCCGAAGCGGTCCGCGAGTTCGGCCGCCATGGCATCGTCCTCGCGGTCGGAAGCCAGCCCGCCGATGCGGCGATAGAGGCCGAGGCGCACGGGGAGGTCTGCGACATAGGTCTCCGGGATCAGCACGGGCAGGCCGAGGCTGATGTTCGGCGTCCAGTCGGTATCGGCGCGTTCCCCCTTTGAACCCGCGCGCACATCCGCGACGGCTTCTTCCAGCATCTGCTGGTAGAGCTCGATGCCGACCTCGCGGATCTGGCCGGACTGTTCCTCGCCCAGCAGGTTGCCGGCGCCGCGGATGTCGAGGTCGTGGGAGGCGAGCGTGAAGCCCGCGCCGAGATTGTCCAGCGTCTGCATGACCTCCAGCCGCTTGACGGCGGAAGCGGAAAGCCGGTGCGAGGAGGGCCAGGTGAGGTAGGCGTACGCGCGCAGCTTCCCGCGGCCCACGCGACCGCGCAGCTGGTAGAGCTGGGCGAGACCGAACAGATCCGCGCGGTGAATCAGCAGCGTGTTCACCGCCGGCATGTCGAGCCCGCTTTCCACGATGTTCGTGGCCAGCAGGATGTCGTGCCTGCCGTCGCTGAACTCGGTCATGACGCGTTCGAGCTCGGTCGGGCTGACGCGGCCATGGGCCTGGACCACGCGCGCATCGGGCACGATTTCCGCCAGCCGCGCGGCGACCTTGTCCATATCCTCGATCCGCGGGACGACGCAGAAGATCTGGCCGCCCCGGAAGCGTTCGCGCTGGATCGCCTCGCGCAGCACCACGGGGTCCCAGGGCATGATGAAGGTGCGCACCGCGAGGCGATCGACGGGCGGCGTCGCGATGACGCTCATCTCCCTGACGCCGGACAGCGCCAGTTGCAGCGTGCGCGGGATGGGCGTCGCGGTCAGCGTCAGCACATGCACCTCGGCCTGGAGCTGCTTCAAGGCCTCCTTGTGCTTGACGCCGAAATGCTGCTCCTCATCCACGATGACGAGGCCCAGATTGTCGAAGGAAATCCCCTTGGCCAGCAGGGCGTGGGTGCCAATGACGATGTTGATCTCGCCGCTGGCGATGCCGGCCTTCACGGCGGCCGCTTCCTTGGCGTTCACCATGCGCGAGAGCTGAGCGACCTTCACCGGCAGCCCTTCGAATCGCGCGGCGAAGTTGCGCGCATGCTGCCGCGCCAGCAGCGTGGTCGGCACCACGACCGCCACCTGCATGCCGGACATCGCCACGACGAAGGCGGCCCGCATCGCGACTTCCGTTTTCCCGAAGCCGACATCGCCACAGATCAGCCTGTCCATGGGGCGGCCGGAGGCCAGGTCTTCCAGCACGTCGGCGATGGCGCGAAGCTGGTCCTCGGTCTCCGCAAACGGGAAGCGCGCGCAGAACTCGTCCCAGGCGCCTTCGGGCGGGGCGGCCATCGGCGCTTCGCGCACGCGGCGCTCGGCGGCGACACGGATGAGCGCGGCCGCCATGTCGCGGATACGCTGCTTGGCCTTCGCCTTGCGATTCTGCCAGGAGACACCGCCCAGCTTGTCCAGCGCGACGCCCGCACTTTCCGACCCGAAGCGCGACAACAGCTCAATGTTCTCGACCGGCAGGAAGAGCCGGTCGCCGCCGTCATAGGTCAGCTTCAGGCAGTCATGCGGCGCGCCCGAGACTTCTATGGTTTGCAGCCCGTCGTAGCGCCCGATGCCGTGGTCGTGGTGCACGACCAGGTCGCCCTCGGCGATCTCGGTCGCGTCCGCGATGAACTGGTCGGCCCGCTTGCGCCGCCGCGGCGGCCGCGCGATGCGTTCGCCGAGCAGGTCCTGCTCGCCGGTCGCGGCGATGCCCTCGGCCAGAAAGCCGCGTTCCAGACCCATCACCACAAGCGCGACGACGCCCGACGGCAGCTTCTGCGCATCCGCCCAATGGTCGCAGGCGGTCGCCGCCACACCATTCTCGCGCAGCAGATTGCCCATGCGTTCGCGCGAGCCCCTGGTCCAGGCCGCGACGACCGGCCGGCGCCCGAGCTTCGTCTGTGCATCCGCGTGCACGGCGTAGGCGGCGAAGACGTTCTCGCCGGCGATGCGCGCTTCGGTGAAGAGCGGTCCGGGCCGGCCGCCGGCCTCGACGCCCTGCACATCGGGCGCCTTGGAGAAAGGCAGGAATTGCAGCAGCAGGCCGCCGGACAGCGCCTGGTCCCAGCCACGGCGGTCCACATACAGAAGATCCGGCGGCGCGGGGCGGTAGGGCACCTCGCCCTCCTGCGCGCGGACCGGGGCGCGCCGCGCCTCGTAGTGGTCCGCGATCATCTCCAGGCGTGCCTTCAGCACGTCCTCGACCAGGTGATCCAGGCTGACCGAGGCGCCGGGGAGGTAGTCCAGCAGCGTCGCCATGCGCTCATGGAACAGCCCGGCCCAGTGCTCCATCCCCGGGTGCTTGTGGCCGGCGCTGACGGATACGTAGAGCGGGTCTTCCGCCGCGGCCGCGCCGAACAACTCCCTGTACGCCGTGCGGAAGCGCGTTCGCGAGGCTTCGTCCAGAAAAACCTCGCTGACCGGCCGCAGCGACAGCAGGTCCACGGGCTTGCCGCTGCGCTGCGTCGTGGTGTCGAAGCGACGCAGATCCTCGATCTCGTCGCCGAACATGTCGAGGCGGAGCGGATCGGACGCGCCGGCGGGGAAGAGATCGATGATGCCGCCACGCACCGCGTATTCGCCGGGCTCCATGACCGTGCCGGTGCGGTGGTAGCCGTTCGATTCCAGGAAGGCGGTCAGCTCTTCCGGCTGCAGCCGCCCACCCTTGCACAGCGTCATAGTGACGCCGCGGAAGACCTCCGGCGGCGGCACCTTCTGCACGAGCGCATTGACCGTGGTCAGCACGATACGCTTGCCATGCCCGGGTTCCAGCAGTTGCGCCAGCGCCGCCACGCGCTCGGCCACGATCTCCGGATTGGGCGAGACGCGGTCGTAGGGCAGGCAGTCCCAGGCCGGGAAGCGGATGATGTCCGTGCGCGGCGCGAAGACGGCCAGCGCCTCGGCCAGACGCTCGGTGCGGACATCGTCGCGCGCCACGTGCAGCACGGGAACATCCGTCTCCGCCCTGCGCTTCGCCAGCAGCAGGGCGTCGAATCCCTCGGGTGCGCCGTGGACCTGCAGCGCGGTCACGAACGCTTGGCCCCCTCCGGCACGCCGGCGCCGGGTGCGGCGCATTCGGTGACCATGCGACGCAGCATCGGGCTGTCGGCCTCCGCCGGTATCGCCCGCCGGCCGGAGAGCCAGTCGGCCAGGTCCACATCCATGTGTTCCAGCACCTCTTCCAGCTCGTCCAGCTCAGATTCTGTGAAGGCCGCGATATGGCGCGCGACGAAGCCACCGATCATCAGGTCGGCTTCCTTCGTCCCGCGGTGATGGGCGCGGAAGAACAGGCGGCGGCGGCGCGCATCCGGCGCGGGGATGTCATGTTCGGGCATTCGGCTTCGGACCTCAGGGCTGGCATATAGAGGGGCATGGGAATCGTGTCAGCCCAGGGACGGGGAGACGTTGCGCCGCCGGACGTGCCGCACGCCCCCCTGCTCGCGCCCCTTGAGACGCTGCCGGGCGTCGGCCCGACGCTCGCCGCGCTGCTGGCCGAGGCGACGGGTGGGACGCGCGTGCTCGACCTGCTGCTGCATTTGCCTGAGCGCGTCATCATCCGCCGCCGCATCGAACACCCGGATGATGCGCCGGCGGACCAGGACTGCATCATCCGTGCCGAAATCCGCTCCCTGCGCGCCGCCCGCTCACGCAGCACAGGGCGGCCCTTCGTGGAGGTGAAGGCCAGTGCCGGCGGGGCGCCGCTGGTGGTGCGCTACATGAACGGCCGGCTGCCATGGATCCAGAAGCTACTGCCGGCGGGCAGCCTGCGCTTCCTGGCCGGGCGCGTGCTTCCGGACGGAAAATCCGGCTTCGCCATGCTGAACCCGCTTTCGGCCGAGCACGAGGACAGGCTGCCTCTGGTCGAGCCCGTCTGGCCGATGGTGCGCGACCTCACGCCCAGGCGCCTGGCGGGGGCGATGCAGGCGGCGCTGGCGCGATTGATGCCGCTGCCCGAATGGTCGGACGCGGCGCTGCTGTTCCGCGAGGAATGGCCCGGCTTTGATGCGGCCATCCGCGCCATGCAGACGCCGACGGGGCCGCTCCCCCTCACACCGCGCCGGCGGCTGGCCTATGACGAATTGCTTGCCGGGCAGATCGCGATCGCACTGGTCCGGTCCCGCCAGCGCCATGAACCCGGGCGCCCGCTGAAAGGCGATGGCGCTCTCGTGCAGAAGGCGCTCGCCGCCTTCGGCTTCCCGCCGACGCCGGGGCAGCAGGAGGCACTGGCGGAAATCTTCGCGGACATGGCGGCGCCGCGGCGCATGCTGCGGCTGCTGCAGGGCGATGTCGGCGCGGGCAAGACGCTGGTCGCCGCACTCGCCATGCTGCGTGCGGTGGAAGCGGGCGCTCAGGGCGCGCTGATGGCGCCGACGGAATTGCTGGCGCGGCAGCATCTGCGGACACTCGCAAAACTGTGCCTGCCGGCCGGCGTGCATGTCGAGCTGTTGACCGGCAGCGTGAAGGGCGCGGAGAGGAAGCGCGTGCTGGCCGGGCTGGCGTCGGGCGCGATCCAGATCGTCGTCGGCACCCACGCGCTGTTCCAGGACGCCGTGACGTTCAGGAACCTTGGCCTCGCCGTGGTGGACGAGCAGCACCGCTTCGGCGTCGGCCAGCGATTGATGCTGGCCGCGAAGGGTCGCCAGGCCGATATGCTGGTCATGACCGCGACGCCCATCCCGCGCACGCTGCTGCTGACGCAATGGGGCGAGATGGCGACCAGCCGCCTGATGCAGAAACCCGCGGGGCGGCAGCCCATCGCGACGCGAATCGTCTCGCAGGAGCGGCTGCCGGAGATCGTGGACAGGCTCGGCGACGCCATGGCGCGGGGCGAGCGCGCCTATTGGGTGGTGCGCGCCATCCAGGGCGGCGAGCGC
>JAYRQX010000747.1:0-6900 GCA_041910415.1 Acetobacteraceae bacterium
CTGTTGCTGCTGCTCGCCTTCGCGGTGACGCATCAGGTCACGGTGGCAGGGCGCGTCTGGACGCTGTTCGAGCCGCCCGCCTGGTTCATGGATGCGGCCGCGGTGCTGCGCAATTCGACCCGCTTCGCCCTGCCGCTCGCCTATGCGCTCCTGGTCGCTGCCGTCGCCGTCGTCACCCGGAACTGGGGCGGGCGCCGCACGGGATGGCTTCTTCTTGGACTTCTCGTCCTTCAATGGGGCGATCTGCGCGCCGGGATCGCGCTGCGCGGCAACGAGGCCGCGTCGGCACCGCAAGCGGCGCCGCGGCGCCTGCGCGACCCCTTCTGGGCGGAGGCGATCCGGACCTTTGAACGCATCCGCTGCGTCCCTGCGGCCAATATCGCCGTGGGCTGGGACAGCGTCGGCGCGCTCGCGGTGCGCATGGGCCTGGCGACGGATTGCGTTTACCTGGCGCGCATCGACGATGCTGTGCTCGAGGCGCTTAGGGTCGCGGTGGCGGGCCGCCTTGCCCGCGGCGACTACGAACCGCGAACGCTCTATGTGCTGCGGGATTCCGAGAGCGTCGCTCAGGCTCAGGCCGCGCGCGACCCCCGGCGCGACCGGCTGCTGCACGTGGATGGATTCTGGGTGCTGGCGCCCGGCCTGGGCACCGCCTCGGCGTGCCGGTCATGCCCCGATGCGAGCGACCTGGCGCGAATGCCCTGAGGGTCGCGCAGCGATGCACTTTGTCGATTGCTCTTTTCGTGACGCGGGGATCAACATCGGGCAGCGCGATACGCTCTCGAGGCCGGACCCATGATCAGACGCCGCCAGCTCCGGGTGCCGCTGCTCGCCTTCGCGATACCCGCTGCCGGCAGCCGCAACGCACTGGCCCAGAACGCGCCGTGGCCCGGCAGGGCCATTTCCTTCGTGGTGCCCGCCGCCGCCGGCAGTGCCGTCGACGTTGTCGCACGCCTCGTCGCGGAAGGCTGGGCGACGCGCCTGGGGGTTCCGGTCGTCGTGGACAACCGCATTTCCGCGAATGGCGCCGTGGCACTCGGGCAGGTCGCGCGGTCGAGCCCCGATGGCGGCACGGTCCTGGTCACCATCCAGACCCACATCGCGTTCAACCCCTTCATCTACCCGAACCTGTCCTACGATCCGCTCAGGGACTTCGCGGCCGTGACGCAGTTGGCCGCGGTGACCAATGCGCTCGTCGTACCCGCCGCTTCGCCTTACCGCAGCGTCGAGGATCTGGTCGCATCAGCCCGCGCGCGTCCGGGCAGCCTGACCTATTCCTCGGCCGCCGTTGGTTCGACCCATCACATCTCCAGCGCGCTCCTGGCGGACAGGGCCGGCCTCATCCTCCTCCACGTGCCCTATCGCGGCGGACCGGCTGCGCAGATCGCCGTCCAGACGGGGCAGGTGGATTTCGCCATCCTGAACATTCCGCCGCTTCTCGGGGCGATCCGCGCCGGCGCGCTGCGGGCGCTCGCCGTCACCTCCGAACGGCGGAGCGCCTTGCTTCCGGACGTGCCCACCATGCAGGAGGCCGGCATCCCGGATTACCGGATGAGCACCTGGATGGGCCTTGCCACCGTGGCCGGCACGGACCCCGCGATCATCGACCGCATGCAGCAGGTCACGCGAGACGTTCTCGCCGCCGAGAGCAACCGCGAACGCCTCGCCGGCCTGGGCTTCGATCTCGTGCCGCAGCTGACGCCCGCCGAGATGACGACGCGCCACCGGACCGATTACGAACGTTGGGGCGCATTCCTCCGGGTGGCGCGGATCAGGGCCGATTGAGCGAGAACGTCGGGGTCGCGCGCGGCGCGATTCCGCGATAGCCAGCCCTCGGCATCGCGCACATACTCCCGTGGCCTGACACGGGGACGTTCATGCGCTGCATCGTCTGGTTCTTGGCCACGCTTCTGACGCTTCTGCCGATCGCGGCCGGCGCACAGATCGATCCACGCCGGCCGATCCGCGTGATCGTCGGATACGGGCCGGGCAGCGCGCTGGAAGTCGCGGCGCGGGCCGTGGCGGACGGCGTACAGCAACGTCTCGGCGTGGCACTTGTCTTCGAGAGCCGTCCCGGTGGGGGCGGGGTGCTCGGCAGCGAAATGGTCGCGCGCGCCGTCCCCGATGGGCACACATTGGTCATGGGCGGAGCGGGGTCGCACGGCGTCACGCCCTCCGTGCGCCGGCGGCTGCCCTTCGACATGGAACGCGACTTCGTCGCCATTGCGCGGTTTGCCGAATTCCCCGTCGTGATGATGGTCAATCCGCGCCTGCCCGTGCGGACGCTCGCCGAGTTCATCGCCTACGCCCGTGCCAGGCCGGGTCAGCTGAATTTCGGATCGAGCGGCGTCGGGACCTCCCTGCATCTGACGGGCGAGATGCTGCGCCTGCGCGCCGGTCTCGACATCACGCATGTGCCCTATCGCGGCAGCACCGGCACATCGACGGCGCTGATCGCAGGCGACATCCAGCTGGGATTCGATGCGCTGCCGGCGGTCGCGGGGCTGATCCAGCAGGGTGTGGCGCGCGCCGTCGCCGTCACCACGGCGCAGCGCCTGCCCGAGCTGCCCGATGTCCCGACCGCGACGGAATCCGGTTTGCCCGACTTCGTGGTGACGAGCTGGGTGGGCCCCTTCGGGCCGGCCGGCATGCCGCGCGCCACCGTCGAGCAGATCTCCCGCGCCTTCGTCGACGCCGCGCTCTCTCCCGAGGGCAGTGCCCGGCTGCGCGCCATCGGTGCCGTGCCGGTCGGCGAGAATGCCGACGACTTCGATCGCTTCTGGCGCGCCGACATGGCGCGCTGGCGCGAGGTCGTGCGCGCCGCCAACGTCCCTGTCGAGGATTGACCGCCGATGGCCGATCTCCTTCTCCGGAACTTCGCGCTGCTGGATGTCGCGGCCGGCGTGCTGCGTTCGGGTCACGAGGTGCTGGTGCGCGACGGCATGATCGCGAAGGTCACACACGGGCGCATCGAGGAGCGCGGCGTGCAGGTGATCAATCTGGGCGGACGCACCCTCATGCCCGGGTTGATCGACTGCCATGTGCATCTCTATCGCACGCTGCTGCCATCCTCTCCCGTCTATCTGCCCTCCCTCATGGCGGCCATCGCGAGCCGGACATTGAAGGGCATGCTGATGAGCGGCTTCACGACGGTGCGCGACGCGGGCGGCGCGGATGCCGGCTACCGTCAGGCGGTGGAGCAGGGGCTTTTCATCGGGCCGCGCACCTTCGTGGCGGGCCGTGCCATCAGCCAGACGGGCGGTCACGGCGATCCGCGTTCGCCCGCCGATACGCGCGATCCCTGCGCCTGCGTGCACCTGACCGCCGGCATCGGCCGCATCGCCGATGGCGTGCCCGAGGTTCGGCGTGCCGTGCGCGACGAAATCCGGCTGGGGGCGGATCAAATAAAAATCATGGCGGGCGGCGGCGTGTCCTCGCAATCCGATCCGATCGATGCGCTGCAGTATTCGATGGAGGAGCTGCAGGCCGCGGTGGACGAGGCGGAGCGCGCCAACACCTACGTCATGGCACATGTCTACACCGCGCGCGGAATCCGGCGCTGCATCGAGGCCGGCGTACGCACGATCGAGCACGGCAATTTCCTCGACGAGCCGACGGCGAAGATGATGGTCGAGCGCGGTGTCTATCTCTCGCCCAATCTCGTCTGCTACCGCATCCTGGCCGACCAGGCGACGGCGCTCGGCTATCCGCCCGGCACGGTCGAGAAGGCGCAGGAGGTGCTGGCGGTCGGCACGCGCGGCCTGGCGATCGCGCACCGCGCCGGGGTGAAGTGTTCCTTCGGCACGGATCTCTCGCGCACGCCGGATCGCATGTGCGACGAGTTCCTGATCCGCGCCGAGGTGCTGGGCCATGCCGACAACATCCGCGGCGCAACGCTGATCGGCGCCGAAATCGTGCGGATGGAGGGCAGGATCGGCGTCATTGCCGAAGGCGCGCATGCCGACCTGCTGGCGGTGGATGGCGACCCGCTGTCGGACATCGGCGTGCTCGCTGAACAGGGGCGGCACATGGCGATGATCATGAAGGGCGGGGCCTTCGCGAAGAACACGCTCGCGACGTGACGTTCAGGGCGCGGTGATCCCGGCTGCGCGGATCACCTCGGCCCAGCGCGTCATTTCACGCTGCACCGTGGCGGCCGCTTCGGCCGGCGTCGAGGGCGCCGCCTCGATCCCCTGCTGGCGCAGGCGCTCGGCCACGTTCTCCTGGCGGACGACGGCGACGATCTCCGCATTCAGCCGCGCGATCCGGTCGGCCGGCGTGCCGGCGGGCGCCAGCACGGCATAGATCGTCGAGACCTCGTAACCGGGAACGCCGGCTTCCGACGCGGTCGGCACATCCGGCAGCGCCGCGCTGCGCCGCGCGGTGGCGATGGCGAGCGCGCGGATGCCGCTCCCACCGCTCTGCATCACGGTGGGCGAGGTCGCGACCATGACCTGCACCTGGCCGCCGACCACATCCATCATCGCCGGCGCGCCGCCGCGGTAGGGAACATGCACCATGCGGATGCCGGTGAGCGACATGAGCAGTTCGGCCGACAGATGCTCGGTGGAGCCGATGCCCGCCGTGGCGAAGGAAAGCTGCCCGGGATGCGCGCGCGCATGGGATAGGAGCTCGGCCAGCGTACGCGCCGGCACGGCGGGGTGCACGACCACGACGAGCGGCACGGCGCCCACCACCGCGACAGGGGCGAAGTCGCGCACGAGGTCGAAGGGGACGTTGCTGCCGGGCAGGCCGATCAGCATGGAGAAGCTGGTGATCGGTGCCATCAGCAGGGTGGTGCCATCCGGCGCTGCGCGCGCGACAGCCTGCGCACCGATGGCGCCGGCGGCGCCCGTGCGGTTCTCGACGACGACGGGCTGGCCGAGCCGCGTGCCCAGGTCCTGGCCGATCAGGCGGCCGACGAAATCCACCGCGCCGCCCGCGGCAAAGGGGACGACGAGGCGGACCGGCCGGTCCGGAAAGGACTGCGCGCGCGCCGCGATGGGGACGGACAGCAGAAGGATCAGAAGCGCAAGCAGGCGACGCGGCATGGTGGCCTCCCAGGTTACGGGGCTTCGCGATCCCAGCATCCGGCGGTCTCGCGCGACAACTCCGATTTGCGGATCCGCTGCGTGGGCGTGCGCGGAAAATCGTCCGCGAAGGCGATGTAGCGCGGCAGCTGGAAGGCGGGCAGGCGCGGGCGGCACCAGGCGATCAGCGCGGCGGGATCGAGCGCCGCGCCCGCCGCGAGACGGACAAGGACCTTGATCTCGTCCTCGCCGAGTTCGCTCGGCACGCCGATTAGCGCGCATTCCTCGATGGCGGGGTGGTCGAGCAGCACGCGCTCCACCTCCCAGGCCGAGATGTTGATGCCGCGGCGGCGGATCGAATCCTTCTTGCGGCCAGCGAAATACAGCCAGCCATCCGCGTCGCGCCGCGCGAGATCGCCGGTCAGGAACCAGTCGCCGCGCATGGCGTCCGCTGTCGCCTGCGGGTTGCGGAAGTAGCCGAGGAAGCCCAGCCTGGAATCGAAGGCGCGGAAGCACAGCTCGCCCGTTTCGCCGGGCGCGGCCTCGGTGCCGTCGTCGCGGGATATCCTGGCCTCGTAGTAGCCGAGCGCGCGGCCGATGGAGCCGACGGGCCCGTCCAGGTTCAGCGTGGTGAAGGTGATGAGTTCGGACAGGCCGTAGCCTTCGCGGATCTCGACGCCGAAGCGGTCCTCGATGGCAGGCCAGATCTCCGCGGGGCAGCCGCCGCCCCACGCGATTGTCACCTTGTGCGCACGATCCTCCGCCGCCGGTGGCCGCTTCAGCACCATGGGCATGACGCTGCCGAGATAGTGCACGCGCGTCGCGCCCAGGGCATGCGCATCGGCCCAGAAGCGGGAGGCGGAGAAGCGCGGCACCATGGCGAGCGTGATGCGCTCGAGGATCGCGGCGATCAGCACGGCGACGCCGGCACCGTGATGCATCGCCTCCCAGAACAGGAAGGTGTCGCCGGGACCGGCTTGCGTCAGGCGGAGGATGCCGCGCGGCCCCGCGCGGAGCGTGCGGTCCGATTTCAGCACGCCCTTGGGCGCGCCCGTGGTGCCGGAACTGGGCGTGATGGCGATGATGTCGTCGGGCAAGGGCTGCACCGGGGGCGGTGACGCATCGGGGTGCGTGAGAAGCGCGGCGAAGGAGGGCGCGCGATCGCCGCCGCGCCAGACGACATGGCGCAGGGCGTGGGCGGCGAGGATGGGCGCGACCGCCTCGGCATGGGCCGCATCAATGATCGCGGCGTCGGGCGCGAAGGCCTCGAAGGGATAGGCGAGCGCGGCGCCGACCAGGTGGATGTTCACCGGCACGCGCACCAGCCCGAGTTTTGCGAGGGCCAGGATCGCGATCATGTGGTCGGGATGCGCCGGCAGCATCAGCGCGACGCGGTCGCCGGGCTGCAGGCCGAGCGCGAGCAGGCCGTTGGCCAGGCGGTTCACGGCCGTGTCCACCTCGGCAAAGCGCCAGGCGTGGCCTTCGAAGGTGCAATAGATGTCGTCCGGCGTCTCGCGTGCCCGGCGATCCATGGCCTGGCGGATCGTCTCCTCGCCCACTGGCGGCATGAGGATCATGGCGTCACCGTCCCTGGAAGCGCGGGGCGCGCTTTTCGGCGAAGGCGCGGGCGCCCTCGCGGATATCCTCGCTCTCCTCCGCGCGGCGCATCGCGGCGATGAGCGCGGCCACGTCGCGCTGATCCGTCCCGTCCAGCACGGCGTTCAGGATGCGCTTGCTGCCGGCGACGGCCAGCGGCGCGCTGTCGATCATGCCGCGTCCGAAGTCGAGCGCCGCCGACACCGGATCTGCCTCGGTCACGGCATCGACGAGACCGATGCGATGCGCGCTCGCCGCATCCAGCCGCTCGCCC
>JAYRQX010000748.1:0-4516 GCA_041910415.1 Acetobacteraceae bacterium
CATAGAGGCCGAGCACGTCGAAGCGGCAGCCCTGGCCCGGCAGGGGCACGTTGATCTCGCGCCGGCTGTCCAGCACCCGATCGCCCAGCACATCGGGTCCGAGCGGCTGCGTGCCGGGCGTGCGCAGATACAGTTCCCGGAGCGTGATGTGCCAGGTGTTCGCGACGGTGACGACGCGGGCCCCGGGCGGCGGCCCGGCCACCGGGGCTTGCTGCTGCTGCCCCTGCGGACGCTGGCCGGATGTGGTGGTGCCCTGGCCCTGCGGTATGACGCCCACGACCTGGTCCCCGCCGACCACCACGCGGTCGGCCACGCAGATGTCGATGGGGCCGGAGGTCTGCTCCTGCCGGTTGGCGAAGACGGCGCGCACTTCCCGCACGCAGGTCTGCGTCACGTTGCCCTGGAGCGAGGTGAGCCCGCCGGGCTGCACGGCCTCGAGCCCCCGCACCTCGCCCCACTCGCCGCCCGGCGCGCGGGTGTGGAGCGAGACGAGCGGTTGCTGACCCCGGTTCTCGACGATGTACTCGTTGCGGCCCGGCGTATCGAATTCCAGATCCCGCGTGGTGCACATGTTGATCAGCCGGCGCGTCTGCTGCGTGCCGTCCGCGAAGGCGACGCGCACGTCGCGCAGGCAGCCGAGGCTTGCATAGGCGATGCCCGCGACTCCGGCCCCGCTGGCATTGATGCCGTTGGGGATGATGTTGTTGCCGAAGGGCCCGCGCTGCGGCACACGCGTATGGACGCCCGTGATCTGCTGGTTGGTCCGGTTCCGCAGCACCACATCCGTGACGCCCGGCTCATTCACGCGCACCTCCGGCTGGGCGCAGAGGTCGTATTCCATAGCGATGGTCGGCTCGGCGCCCGCGAAACCCACGCGGATGTCCCAGACGCAGGCCATGTTCGGATCGAGCCCGAAGCGACGCTGCGCGCCCGGCGCGATCTGTCCGGAAAGCGCATTCTGGTTCGGAAAGGCACCTGCGCCGGGCGTGCGGTAGCGGAGATCGGTGATCGGCACGCTGGTGCCGTTGACGATCCGGAACTCGCGCTGCCCCTGAGCGCGGGCATCGCCTGCCAGGAGCGGGCACGACATCAGGGCCGCGACCGCCGCCATGGCAGGCAGGGACGCGCAGGCGAGACGCCCGGTGATCCGAAAGGCCTGCCGCCAAGGATGTCTCATATCCGCGCCGGCCCCCGCGGGCCGTCTCCTTCTCGGCCGGAATGTTGTCCAGCGCCCGGACCGAGCGCAAGGGTTGTGCGCGGTTGCGGCGCGCCCACCCTGTTGTGCGGAGCGCCGCGGCGCGCTAACCGGGCGCGCCGGCTGGGGCGTCGCCAAGCGGTAAGGCAGCGGTTTTTGGTACCGCCATTCCCAGGTTCGAATCCTGGCGCCCCAACCACCTTAACTCATTGATATACGAGGATTTTTTACGAATTTCGATAGCCGATTTTCTGCCCGCAAACCGGCGCCTTTTTGGCGACGATCTCCGCACCTCGAATCCAGGAGACGCACGTGGTCCGGCTTCTGCGTGTCCGTGGCGCCGCACGTCTCTCGAGGCCCTTTCGGCAGTCCGAGTTTTTGCCGAGGTGCGGTGATGCGCAGTGCACCGATGGATCACGAGCAGCGATAGCGCAGCGACAGGCTTCGCACCCAGCACCATCGTCATCTCCTCGCCGGTGCGCTTCAGTGAGGCCGGCACGGACAGGATCATCGGTGGGGATATCGTCTCTTCAGACGTCGGATCGCGTCGACGCGGAGTGGGCCGGCATCCCGTCCGAGCCTTTGCCTTTCTGTCAGTCTGGCCCATCAATGCAGGCGGTGCGGCGGTGAAACCGCTCGAGGCCGGAGTGCGACAATGCCCGCAGAGAAGCGACAGAACCAGGCGGCACGAGCACCGCGCTTCGACCCGCGGGCGCTGCGTGCGCGCGCCGGAGACAGCGTCTTTGCCCGCGGTGAGGAGTATGCCCGCGCCGGTCGGGTTGAACTGTTGTCGCGCGACGGGGATCGCATCCTGGCCCAGGTCATGGGGTCCGAGATCTACAGCATCGAGCTTCACGGGCAGGGCGCGGCCTTCTCCGGGCGGTGTTCATGCCCGGCCTTCGAGAATGGATTCTGCAAGCACCTGGTCGCCACCGCGCTCACGGTCAACGCCGAAACGGAGTCGGGAAGAAGGATGCCCGGCCGCCTCGGCACCATCAGGGAACACCTGCGCAGCCAAGGCGCGGAGCGGCTGGTGGAGATGATCCTCCATCTGGCCGAACGCGACCCGGCGCTGCTCGACAGCTTGGACCTCGCCGCCAGCGCCGCCTCGGGCGATCCAGAAGAACTCGCCGAGCAGTGCCGGAAGACGCTGCACCGCGCACTCCGCACAGGGCGCTTCGTGGACTATGCGCACGCCGGAAGCTGGGTCCAGGGCGTGCTGCAGATCCTGGATCAGATGGACTCCCTGATCGGCGCCAGCCACGCCGCGCTGGTGCTCCGGCTGCTCGACGATGCCTTTCCCCGGATCGCGCGGGCCCTGGAACATGTGGATGATTCCGACGGCGGCGGCATGGAGATCCTTGAACGCGCCGCCGCGCTGCATCTCGCCGCCTGCCGGGCCGCCCGGCCCGATGCTGTCGCCCTGGCGCGTGACCTGTTTGCGCGCGAGACCGAGGACGCGTTCGACACCTTTCGTGGCGCCAGTGTCAGCTATGCGGATGTGCTCGGGCCGAAGGGGCTGGCCGAGTACCGGCGCCTCGCGCAGACGGAATGGGAGCGGCTGCCGCCCGGGCGGCGGATGGTCGGCCGCGTGATGGTGATGGAGAGGGAGGGCGCCACCCGCTACCAGCTCTTCGGCATCCTGGACAGCTTCGCCGCGCAGGACGGTGACATCGACACGCGCATCGCTCTGCGCGCCGCGGATCTTGTGCGGGCCCACGACTATCTTAGCCTCGCCGAGTTCTGTCTGGAGCATGATCGTGCCGCCGAGGCGCTGCGTTGGGCGGAGGAGGGTGCCTGGCTGTTCGACGAGGATCCATCGGCCGAGCGGCTGCTGCTGTTCCTCGCCGGACGGTATCGCGCCGTCGGCCGTGCGCCCGAGGCCGAAGCGGCATTGTGGCGCGGCTTCGAGCGGCGGCCCTCTCTGGACCTCTACCGGGGCATCACGGAGGCGGCGCCCCGCGAGGCCGAAGGCCGGGCGGTGGCAGCGGACCGGGCCGTTGCGCTGCTCGAGGACAGGATCGCCGCGACGAAGACCGGCGCCCATGCCTATGTGGCGGTCGGAATCGCCAACCTGCTGTTGGAGATTCTCGTTCTGGAACGACGTTTGCCGGAGGCCTGGGCAGCGTCGCGTCGGCACCGCTATTCCGACCCGCAGCTTCTGCGGCTTGCGGAGGCGAGCGAGAGTGCGCGTCCCCACGACGCCCTGGGAACCTACGCCGCAGCAGCGGAGCGTCAGATCGCACTCACGAACAAGGGCGGCTACGGCGAAGCGTGCCGGCTGATCAAGCGGATGGAAGCGCTGCGGGCGACGCTGGACGAAAAGGAGACGCATCGGGCTTACGTCGCCGATCTCCTTGAACGGCACAGGGCAAAGCGAAGCTTCGTGGCGATGGTGTCGGAGACCAGTGGACGCGCTGAACAGAGCCCGAACCAAAGGTCTGCGAAGCGATCGGGGCAAGGCGTTGCTTCGAGAAGGTGAGCATGCACTGGCCCGCCTCTTGGCAGATTGCCGCGTAATTTTTTGCCGTGATTTCAGTAGGTCAGGTAGATTCTATTCCCAGGTTCGAATCCTGATCGGTCAACCAGGCAGTCTGCCTTATCGCAGGAATTCCCGGCTGTCCGGCGCCCCGCGCAGAAAGCCCCGCGTGACGTGGGCTCTTTCGAGCACCGATGATCCCCCGACGTTCCTGAGACGCGCCTCATAGCCGCGAAAGCGCCTACTTCGGCCCCGCGTCTCAAATGGGCGTTTTCGGAGGTCTTGAGAGCCACAGCGATGCAGTGGCCGGAGGCAGCTTCAGCCGAAGCCCAACGTCCGGCGCTGCTCCGTCCGACCAGGCGGTAGCTGCACCTGCTCCGTGAGCCGGTTCACGGCCAGTCCACGCGGCTCGCGGCCCGCGAGAATCGCCTCGACGATGTCGGGCGCTAGGTAAGCCAGCCGCAGCATCCGGAGCACGTACGTCCGTCCGACGCCATCGCGCTTCGCGAGTGCGTCGATCGTCATCCCGCCCGCGGCGATGGTCCGATGCAGCGAGTGCGCCTTCGCGACTAGTCGGGCGAGTGAGGTGTCCGCTCGGGCCGCCCCCCGCCACCATCAACGACGGACAATCAGCACGGCTGGAAATAATACAAGTTGCTTCCGCCGGCACATGGCGGTGCACTAGCATCATCGCACTTCTAAGAGTCCATCCGGTATCATATGGCGTTGCGGCAGAGCTTTCTGACCATTAGTCGGATGGACGCCCAGCGCAGGAAGGCGAGGCCATTGCGGTTCAGGCACTCCCAGTCCTTGGCCAGGCGGCGGCATCGGTTGAGCCAGCC
>JAYRQX010000749.1:0-2328 GCA_041910415.1 Acetobacteraceae bacterium
CGAAGGCCGCGGCGTCCTCGAACAGCGCGGCGACGCGACCGTCCCGCGCCGCGTCCTCGGCCGCATCCGCCAGGCGCCGGAAGGTCAGGGTGAAATCGGCCTTCTGCGCGGCCATGGTCTCCAGCAGCGCCTGGATCAGCGGCGCATCCTCCTCCTCGGCCGTCGCCAGCCCGATCTTCGCGCGCAGCCCGGCCATCCACGCCGCTTCGAAGCGCGGGCCGAAGCCGGCGAGCGCGTCCTGCGCGAAGGCGACCGCCGCCTCCTGGCTCTCGTCGAACAGCGGCAGCAGGCATTCCGCGAGACGGGCGAGGTTCCACTGCGCGATGCGCGGCTGGTTGCCGTAGGCGTAGCGTCCGAAGCTGTCGATCGAGGAGAACACCGTCGCGGGGTCGTAGGCCTCCAGGAAGGCGCAGGGGCCGTAGTCGATGGTCTCGCCGGAGATCGCGCAATTGTCGGTGTTCATCACACCATGCACGAAGCCGACCAGCAGCCAGCGCGCGATCAGGTCCGCCTGCCGCGCGACGACGCCTTCATAGAAGGCGCGATACGGATTCGGTGCGTGCGCCGCCTCCGGGTCGTGCCGCGCGATGGCGTGGTCGGCCAGCAGGCGCACGCCCTCCGCATCCCGCCGCGCGGCGAAGTACTGGAACGTGCCGACGCGGATATGGCTCGCCGCCACGCGGGTCAGCACGGCGCCGGGCAGCGCGTCCTCGCGAAACACCCAGTCGCCGGTCGCGGCCGCCGCCAGGCTGCGCGTCGTCGGAATGCCCATCGCCGCCATCGCCTCGCTGACGATGTACTCCCGCAGCACCGGCCCGATGGCCGCGCGCCCGTCGCCGCGGCGCGAGAAGGGCGTCGCGCCTGAGCCCTTGAGCTGGATGTCGCGCCGCTGCCCATCCGGCCGCACCACCTCGCCCAGCAGGATCGCGCGCCCGTCGCCGAGCTGCGGCACGAACTGCCCGAACTGATGCCCGGCATAGGCCATGGCGAGCGGCTCGGCGCCCAGCGGCACGGCGCTGCCGGCCAGGACCGCCGCGCCGTCGGGCGAGGAGAGCCGCGCCGGATCGAGACCCATCTCCCCTGCCAGCGCCGCGTTCAGCTTGAGCAGCCGCGGCGCCGAGACGGACCGCGGGTCGAGCCGGGCACCGAACCGTTCCGGTAGCCGTGCGTAGCTGTTGTCGAAGCGGATGCTGAGATCCACGCGCGGCAGGGCGGCGGTTCCGGGCGGGGCGTCGGGCGTGGTCATCCCGGTCACATCGGGCGGCTTCCCGTGCGGGGCAAGGGCCGGGGCTGGACCGACGCCACGGGCAGGGCCAAAACGCCGCAACTGCGAGACCGGGAGAAGAAACGGACCATGACCACGCGCCGCGCCGCCCTTGCCGGCCTTCTGACCACCCTCGCCGCCCCTGCGCTGCGCGCCCAGCCCGGCGGCTGGGCGCCCTCCCGCCCCATCCGGCTCGTCGTCACCTATCCGCCCGGCGGCGTGAACGACATCGTCGGACGCATCGTGGCCGAGCCGCTCGGGCGCGAGCTCGGCCAGCCCGTGGTGGTCGAGAACCGCGCGGGTGCGGGCGGCAATATCGGCACCCAGGCGGTCCTCGCCGCCGAGCCCGATGGCCACACCATCCTGTTCGGCTCCACCGCCATGTTCGGCGTGAACCCCATCGTCTACGCCAGCACCGGCGTGGACGCGGTGCGCGACACGACCTGCATCGGCGCGATCGGCGAAGTGGCGAATGTCCTCTCCGTCCTGCCGCGGCGCGTGCAGGCGACGAATCTGCGCGAGCTGATCGAGGAGGCGAAGCGCCGGCCGCTGATCTTTGGCTCGGTCGGCAACGGATCGTCGTCGCACATGTCGGCGATGCTGTTCTTCACCATGGCGGGGATCGAGGCCGAGCACGTGCCCTATCGCGGCTCCTCCCCGCTGGTCGCCGCCATGCTCGCGAACGACGTGGATTTCGGCTTCGACACCACGGCGACCTCGGCCGCGCATGTGCGGTCGGGCACCTTCCGCGCGCTCGCCGTCACCTCCTCCCGCCGTGCCTCGGCGTTGCCCGACGTGCCGACGATGAGCGAGGCGGGGCTCGCCGGTTACGACATGGGCATCTGGTTCGCGACCCATGTCCACCACCGCACGCCGCAGCCGATCGTGGCGCGGTTGCGGGAGGCGATGGGCAAGACCCAGACGCCGCAGACCGAGGAGCGGCTGAAGGCCGCCTATGTGGATCCTCTCGCCATCCCGACGGACCGGCTGGACGCCTGGGTGCGGGAGACCGCGGAACGCTGGCAGGCCATCGCGCGGCGGGCGAACATCCGGGCTGATTGATC
>JAYRQX010000750.1:0-2403 GCA_041910415.1 Acetobacteraceae bacterium
GAAGGAGGAGCCGCCGCCGCCGCTGCGGCCGCAGCCGGCGAGGACGAGCAGGCTCGCCACGGCAAGCCAGGCCGCGCGCGGGCGGGTGCTGCGGGCGGGGTGGCTGGTGTCACCGCTGGTCGTCATCGTGCCTGTCCTCGCCTCCCCGGGGGCATGGCGCTGGGCGGGCCGTGCATCCGGGCGGCGGCGACGGACGGGGGTCCGGCGCCGGCACGCGCCCCTCCGGAGCCGCGGATCACCCTGATCGCAAGCCGGGGCATAGACGCCTTCGCCGGGAGCGGCAACCGGCGCGCGCCCCCCGCCATGCCATGGCCCGCTTGCACCTGACGCGGAAGGGGTGCTCAACGGGACACGGAGACACGGCCCGGCGCCCGGGTCCTGGAGGTTCGCATGCGTGGAGTGGGATCGTGACGGGACGGCGCTTGCTGCTGGCGGGGGCTGCCGGGCTGCTGGCCGGCCCCGCTTTGGCCCAGGGATTCACGCCCGAGCAACGGGCCGAGATCATCGAGATCGTCCGCCGCGCGCTGCGCGAGGACCCCTCCATCCTGCGCGAGGCCTTCGAGGCGGTGCAGGAAGCCGAGGAGCGCGAGCGCAGCAGCACCCAGCGCGACGCCATCATCGCCAACCGCGCCGCGATCTTCGATGACGCGAACGACCCGGTGAAGGGCAATCCGAACGGGGACGTCACGCTCGTCGAGTTCTTCGACCTGCGCTGCCCCTACTGCAGGCGGCTGCACAGCGACATGGACGCCTTCCTGCGCCGCGACCGCAACGTGCGCGTGGTGCTGAAGGACATCCCGATCCTGGGGCCGGCTTCGACCACCGCGTCGCGCGCGCTGTTCGCGGCGCAGCGGCAAGGCAAGTATGTGGAGTACTACAACGCGCTGATGCGCGTCCGCGGCGAGCTCAACGAGCAGGCGCTGCGCGCCGAGGCCGAGCGCGTCGGCCTCGACTGGGCGCGCATCCGGCGCGAGATGGACGACCCCGCGATCCAGGCGCGGATCGATGCCAACCTCAGGCTCGCGCGCACGCTGCGCATCGACGGCACGCCGGCGATCGTCGTCGGCGAGACGCTGGTGCCGGGGGCGGTGGACCAGCCCACGCTGGCGCGCATGGTGGCCGACCAGCGGCAGGCGCAGCGGCGCCCGTAGCGCCATGCCGGCCTTCCTCTGCGCGACCTGCGGCGTGCAGCATGCGGAGAGCGAGGCGCCGCCCGCGCGCTGCATCATCTGCGAGGACCCGCGCCAGTATGTCGGCGCGGGCGGGCAGCGCTGGACGACGCAGGAGGCGCTGCGCGCGACTCACTTCAACGTGATGCGCGACATCGGCCACGGCATGATCGGCGTCGGCGTGATGCCGGGCTTCGCCATCGCGCAGCGCGCCATCCTGCTGCGCACGCCTGGCGGAAACGTGCTGTGGGACTGCCTGAGCCTGCTCGATCCCGCGACGATCGAGGCGATCCGCGGTCTGGGCGGGCTCGCCGCCGTCGCGATCAGCCATCCGCACTACTACGGCAACATGGTGGAATGGGGCCGCGCCTTCGGCTGCCCGGTGCTGATCCATGAGGCGGATCGCGCCTGGGCGGTGCGGCCCGATCCCTGCCTGGAATTCTGGCCGGGCGAGACGCGCGGGGTGTTGCCTGGGGTCACGCTGCATCGCCTCGGCGGGCATTTTCCGGGCGGCGCGGTGCTGCATTGGGATTCAGGCAAGGGCGTGCTGCTGACGGGCGACATCGCCTCGGTCGCGCCGGACCGGCGGCATGTGTCGTTCATGTGGTCCTTCCCGAACTGGGTGCCGCTGCCGGCCGCCGAGGTCGCGCGCATGGGCGCGGTGCTGGAGGGGTTGGAATTCGATGCGGTGTACGGCGCCTGGTGGGACCGCGTGATCGAGGCCGACGGCAAGGTCGCCGCGGCGCGCTCCGTCGCGCGCTATGTCCGTGCGGTGACGGAGGGGCTGGGCTGATCTGCGGCCGCGGCCAGGGTATGCACGGCGATGATGCGATAAGGGCCGGGCTCGGCATGGGCGAACAAGCCGGAATTGAGCGCGGCGCGTGCTTCGGCGAGCGTTGCGAAAAGGCAGAACCGGTTCACCCTGACCTCTGCGCCCAGCGCGTTGCAGGACAGCGGGGAGCAGCCGGGCGGGCCTTCGCGGTTCCAGAAGCTGACGACGTCATAGCCGCTCAACACGGCGCCTTCGGGTGGCGCCACCGCGGCGCCGCCGCTGGCGGGCGCGAAGCGCTGCCAGATGCGGCGATCGGCGTCGTATTCCTCCTCGAAGGCTTCGCAATAGAGCAGGGTGAGGCCGGCCGGATCGGCATCGCGCGCCGCATCCCGGGCCAGCGCGGGCGAATCGAAGAACCACCAGCCATTGTGGCGCCAGAGGGGGTCGAGATCGACGGCATCC
>JAYRQX010000751.1:0-5620 GCA_041910415.1 Acetobacteraceae bacterium
CGTGCGCACCGCCACCCTGCAACGCAAGATCCACGAGCACCGGCTTGCGCGGTGCAGCGCTGTTCTTCGTAACCATTGTTGTCTGCTCCCAAACGCGCCGGCGGTCACCGGCGCCCTGTCCGCCCGCGCCTGCGGGCGGAGAATACCGTCAGCGGCGCTGCGCCATCTCCAGCGCCGCGTTCACGTCGATGCCTGGCGGCGCTGCATGCCAGGTCGCCGGATTGCGTGCCTGGGCGCGACCGTAGTCGAACAGCGCCTGCATGTAGTCGCGGTCGAAGGCATTGCGGCGCGGATGGGTGAAGTCCGGCTCGATATGGGCGAGGCGGAAGGCCATCCCGTCGCGCCGCGCGGTGCCGTAGATGCGGACGACGTCGTTGATGCCGCTGAAATGGATCAGGGTGGAGAGCGAGCGCCGCGAAATGCTGAGGATGCCGCGCGACGTCGTCTGCCAGTCCGGGTCCAGCCGGTCGTTGCGGATCAGCCAGACCGTGCGTTCGCGCTGGATGCCGCGGCGGCGCGCCAGGCGCTGCAACTCGATCGACGGCGGATACAGGAAGACCTGTGTCGCCGCCCCGCCATCCACATGCATTTCCTGGTAGTGCGTGCCGTTCGCCTCGACATCGATCAGCACCGGCGGAAAGGCGCCGGGGATGGAGGCGGAGGCGAGCAGGATGTGGTGGAACAGCGAGAGCGCTTCCGGATGCCCGCTCGCCGCGATGGCGCCGATGTTCCAGACCACCGGCCGTTGCAGGTCCAGGTTCACCGTGCCGATCAGCAACAGGCGCCCGCGCGCGTATTCGCGCGCGATCGCGGCCAGCATGTCCTGGTTCGCATGCCGGCGGATCAGGTTGTAGAGCGGGCTGGTGTCGGCCAGTGCCTCATCGAACAGCACGGCGCGGAGCAGCCCGCCGACCGAGACGATGTCGGCGAGCGTGACGCCGGTGAAGACCTCCCGCAGCGCACCGTCATAGCCGGGGCCGAGGAAGGCGAAGGGTGCGATCAGCGCGCCCGCGGAAATGCCGGTCACAACCTGGAATTCGGGCCGCTGGCCCGTCTCGCTCCAACCCGTCATCAGGCCGGCGCCGAAGGCGCCGTTGTCGGACCCACCCGACAGGGCCAGGAAATTGGCCGCGGGCAGCCGCCCGTCCGGTGCCGCGGCCGTCTGCCGCTCGGCCATCAGCACGCTCTCGCGCACCAGCGGCCGCGGGTCGCGGTCCGGCCAGAAGCGGGCATTCGGCACGCCGAGCACGGCGATGGTTTCCGCGGTCTCCGGGGATGGAGACTCCAGGCGCGGGATCAGCGCGCAGCCAGCGGCCAACAGCGGCAGCAGGAGCAGCGCCGCGGCCAGCAGGCCGGACGCCAGGCTGGGGGGACGCGCGGCGCGGGATGCGGGGGGCTGTGCCATGCGATGCCCTCCTTACCCG
This sequence comes from Acetobacteraceae bacterium, assembly GCA_041910415.1. Classification (GTDB taxonomy): domain Bacteria; phylum Pseudomonadota; class Alphaproteobacteria; order Acetobacterales; family Acetobacteraceae; genus JAYRQX01. The sequence goes on from JAYRQX010000751.1 coordinate 1,425, forward strand.
CCCGGACGGGCCGAGGCCAAGCGGCGTCGCGCGGGCATCCCCAGCCGCGCCATCATGCCGCCCCAGGGCCCCGGCTGCGGAACACCGTGACGTAGAGGGTCGGCAGGAAGACCAGCGTCAGCAGCGTCGCCACCATCAGCCCGCCCATGATCGCGAAGGCCATGGGGCCCCAGAACACGGTTGGCGCGATGGGGATCAGGCCGAGCACGGTCGAGATCGCCGTCAGCATCATGGGCCGGAGGCGGGAGGTGGAGGCCGCGATCACCGCCTCCCAGATGCCCATGCCACCGGCGCGGTCGGTTTCGATCTGCACGATCAAGATGACCGCATTCTTCGCGATCATGCCGAGCAGGGAGAGCACGCCGAGGATCGCGACGAAGCCGAGCGGCCGGTTGAAGACGAGCAGCGCCAGCACGACGCCGATGAGCCCGAGCGGCAGCACGCAGAGCACCATGGCCAGCCGCTTGAAGGATTGCAGCTGGAACATCAGCACGGTCAGCATGATGAAGAGCATCAGCGGCACGACCGCGGCGACCGAGGCGCTGCTCTGCGCGCTTTCCTCGGCGATGCCGCCGGTCTCGATGCGGTAGCCGGCGGGCAGTTCCGCATTCAGCCGCGCGATGGCAGGGGCGAGCTCGGCCACGACCTGGTCCGGCAGGATGCCGGGTTCGACATCCGCGCGGACCGTCAGCGTCGGCACTCGGTCCCGGCGCCAGACCAGCGGGTATTCCTGGCCGTATTCGAAGGTGGCGAATTGCGTCAGCGGCACGGTGCGTCCGCTGGGCGTCGGCACCTGCAGGTTGCGCAGCGTGCTGAGCTCGGTCCGTTCCTGCTCGTTCGCGCGGGCGATCACGTCGATCAGGTAGATGTGGTCGCGCACCTGCGTGATGGTGGCGCCATTGATCGATGCGCTCAGCACCGAGGCGATGGAGGCCGAGCTGAGGCCGAGCTGGCGCGCCTGTTCCTGATCCACACGGATGCGGAGCTGGCGGGACGGCTCCATCCAGTCGAAATTGACGAGGCGCGCATGGGCGTTCGCCCCCATCGCCTCGGCGACGCGGAGAGAAATGCTGCGCACGCGCTCGAGGTCCGGGCCGCTCACGCGGTACTGCACGGGCCAGCCCACGGGCGGGCCCATCTCGAGGGGGTAGACGCGCGCCACGGCGTCCGGGAACTGCTCTGCCATCAGGGTTTCGAGCCGGTGCTGCAGCTGGTCGCGCGACGGCAGGTCCTTCGCCACGATGATCGCCTGGGCGAAGAAGGGGTTCGGCAACTGGACGTTCAGCGGCAGGTAGAAGCGGATGGCGCCGCGCCCGACATAGGTGCTCCACCGTGCCACGTCCGGATCGCGCGCCAGCGCGGCGTCCAGCCGTTCCGCCGCGCGTTCGCTCGCATGGATCGAGGAGCCCTGCGGCAGGGTGATGTCGAGGATGAGCTCCGGCCGGTCCGAGGACGGGAAGAATTGCTGCGGCACGAAGCGCACGGCGAACAGCGCGATGGCGAAGGCCACGACGGTGATGCCGATGGTGAGCCAGCGCCGGTTCATGGCCCCCAGCAGCAGGGACCGGTAGATCCGCTCCACCTTGCCGGGCGCGCCCACCTCCGTGCCCGGTGGCGGCGCCTTCAGGATCGCCATGCCCAGCAGCGGCGCGAAGATCACCGCGACGAACCAGGACACGATCAGCGCAATGCCGACCACCGCAAAGATCGAGAAGGTGTACTCGCCGGCAGAGCTCTGCGCGAAGCCGATCGGCACGAAGCCGGCGATGGTGACGAGCGTGCCCGTCAGCATCGGCGCGGCGAGCGTGCGGTAGGCGAAGGTCGCGGCCTGGTCCTTGGAATCCCCCGCGGCGAGGCGGCGGATCATCGCGTCCACCGTCGTCATCGCGTCGTCCACGAGCAGCGTCAGCGCGATGATCAGCGCGCCGAGCGAGATGCGCTGCAGGTCGAGATGCGCCATGCCCATGATCGGGAAGACGATGGCGAGCGTCAGCGGAATGGCGGCTGCGACCACCGTGCCAGGGCGCACGCCGAGGCTGAGGAAGCTGGCGCCCAGGATGATCAGGATCGCCTGCCAGAGCGAGGTGGTGAAGTCGCTGATCGCCTCGTCCACCGTCGCGGCCTGGTCGGCGACCAGCACGGGCTCGATGCCGACCGGCAGGTCGCGCGTGATCGCCGCCATCTCGTGCCTGATGTTGCGGCCGAGGGCGAGGATGTCGCCGCCTTCGCGCATCGCGATGGCAAGCCCGATCGCGGGCCGCCCGTTCACGCGGAACTGCGGCTGCGGGGGGTCGGCGAAGCCGCGCCGGACCTCGGCGATGTCGCCCAGACGGATCATGCGGTTGCCGACGGAGAAGGTGACCGCGCGGATATCCTCCTCGGTCTCAAAGGAGCCGGTGACGCGGATCTGCAGGCGCTCGTCCCCGGTCTCGACGACGCCGGAGGGGCGCACCACGTTCTGCGCGCGAAGCGCCGCGACCAGCGCGCCGTAGTTCAGCCCGAGCGCGGCGAGGCGTTCGGTCGAGAATTCCAGGTAGATGCGCTCATCCTGCGCGCCGAGCAGCTCGATCTTCGAGACATCGGGCACCAGCAGCAGGCGGGAGCGGATGGTCTCCACCGAATCGCGCAGTTCCCGATGCGTGAAGCCGTCGGCGGTGAAGCCGTAGATGATGCCGTAGGTGTCGCCGAAATCGTCGTTGAAGCCGGGGCCGATAACGCCTTGCGGCAGGGTGTGGCGCATGTCGCCCACGCGCTTACGCACGTCGTACCAGATGTCCGGGATCACGGCGGGCGGGGTGGAGCCGAGCAGATCGACGAAAATCGTCGTGACGCCGGCCGAGGTGTAGGACCGCACGCGATCGAGGTGCCGCACCTCGCGCAGCGTGCGCTCGATGCGCTCGGTCACCTGTTCCAGCGTGTCTTCCAGCGTGGCGCCCGGCCAGGCCGCCTGTACGATCATGGTGCGGAAGGTGAAGGCCGGGTCCTCGTTGCGGCCGAGCCGGCCGAAGGCGAGCACGCCGGCGACGACCGCCGCGATCATGAAGAAGACGGTCAGCGACTTTCGCTTGATCGCCCATTCCGAGAGGTTGGGACCGATCACGGCGTGGCCCCCAGCAGGCGCACGCGCTGGCCGGGGCGCAGCGCCTGCACGCCGGCGGTCACCACGACGTCGCCCGGCGCGATGCCCTGTGCGATCTGCACATAGGTGGGCTCATGGCGCGCCACCTCGACGGTGCGCAGCGAGACCGTGCTGTTCGCGGGATCCACGACCCAGACGGCCGGATGCCCATCGGCGCGCGTGAGCGCGGAAGCCGGGATGCGGATGCCGGCCGTCCCGCCGAGGTTCACCTGCCCCGTCACCGTGGCGCCGAGCCGCATGGCCGGCGGCGTCTCGGCCAGCCCCACGCGCACCTGGAAAGTGCCGGTCACCGGATCGGCCTGGGGGGCGACCTCTCGCACCCGGCCCTGGGCGCGCACGCTGGGGTCGAGCGTCAGGCGCACCTGCACCACGGGATCGGCCGGCACCGCGTCCTTCAGCGCAGCCGGCACGTCGAAGACGGCATCGCGGCCTTCGGTGCGCGCGAGCTGCACGATCATCCGGCCTGCCGGCACCACCTCGCCCACCTCGGCGCCGCGCGCGGTCACGATACCCGGGGCATCGGCCACGAGATCGGCATAGGCCAGCCGGTTGGTCGCGATGCCGAGCTGCGCCTGCGCCGCATCCACCGCCGATTGCGCGGATTGCAGCGCCTGGTTCGCCTGGTCGTAGCGCGCCCGTGGCGCGAAGCCCGCGGCCAGCAGCTGGCGCTGGCGGTCGTAGTCGTTCTGGGCCTCGACCAGCCGCGCCTGGGCGGCGATCAGCTGGGCGCGCGCCGCGCGCCAGGCATTCTCCTCATCGGCGCGGTCGAGCCGCGCGATGACCTGCCCGGCCTCGACGCGGTCGCCGACATTGACGTAGCGCTCGATGATCCTTCCCGGGATCCGGAAGGCGAGGCTCGCTTCGGTCTGCGCCTGGATGGTGCCGGTCAGGTTCGCGGTGTCGCCGCCCGCGCGCGTCTCGGCCGTGACGACGCGCACGGGGCGCGCGTCCGGCGCCGCAGCCTGCTGTTCGGATTTGCAGGCGCCGAGGGCGAGCAGCAGCGGAACCCCGATCATGGAGAGCGGGCGGGAGGTTCGGTGCGTGCGGGTCATCGAGC
>JAYRQX010000752.1:0-9789 GCA_041910415.1 Acetobacteraceae bacterium
CGGGACCTGGTGAACGGCAAGCCCGTCGCGGCCAAGGCGCGCATCGTGCTGCAACCCGGCGACACCATCACCTACGAAACCCCCGGTGGTGGCGGCATGGGGCCGCCCGCCGAGCGCGATTCTGCCGCGGTCGAGGCTGATCTGCGCGAAGGTTATGTCACGCCGGCCGGCGCGAAGGCGTACCGCGCATGACCGCTGCACCCTTCCGCATCGGCGTAGACATTGGCGGGACCTTCACCGACCTGGTGATGCTCGACACGCGCGACGGTCGCCTCTTCAACGGCAAGGTGCTGACCACGCCGCACGCGCCGGAACAGGCCGTGCTGGACGGCGTGCGCGAAATCCTCTCCCGCACCGGCGTGACGCCGGACCAGGTCCAGCACGTCATCCACGGTACGACGCTGGTCGCCAATGCGCTGATCGAACGCCGCGGCGTGGCGACGGGTCTGATCACCACGAAGGGCTTTCGTGATGTGCTGGAGATCGGCACCGAACTCCGCCACGACACCTATGATCTCTTCATGCGCAAGCCCGAGCCGCTGGTGCCGCGGCGCTATCGCCTGGGCGTGCCGGAGCGGCTGCTGCCTGATGGCGCCGTGCTGGAGGCGCTGGACGAAGGCGCCGCGCGCGATGCGGCACGTACACTGGCCGCATCCGGCGTGAAGGCCGTCGCTGTCTGCTTCCTGCACGCCTTCCGCAATCCCGCGCATGAGCAGCGCATTCGCGACATCATCAGGGAGGATGCACCGGAACTCGTCGTTTGCCTCTCCTCGGACGTGGTGCCGGAGATCGGCGAGTACGAACGCGCCTCCACCACCGTCTGCAACGCCTATGTGCTGCCGCTCTTCGAGCGCTATCTGCAGCGCCTGGGCGATGGGCTGCGCGGCATCGGCCTCGCCGGCCCGCTCTACATGATGCTGTCCGATGGCGGCACGGTGCATGAGGCGACCGCGGTCCGCCACCCGATCCGCCTGGTGCAGTCCGGCCCGGCCGGCGGCGTGCAGGCAACGAAGATCTACGGCGAAACGTCAGGATCACACGACATCCTTTGCTTCGACATGGGCGGCACCACCGCGAAGGCCGCGCTGATCGATCGGGGCGAGCCCGCGAAGAGCCTGGATTTCGAAGTCGCCCGCGTGGACCGCTTTCGTCGCGGCAGCGGCCTGCCGTTGAAGGTACCGGTCATCGACATGATCGAGATCGGCGCCGGCGGCGGTTCCATCGCGCGCGTGGACCGGCTGGGGCTGGTGCGCGTCGGCCCCGGCAGCGCGAGTTCCGATCCCGGCCCGGCCTGTTATGGCCTCGGCGGCACGCAGCCCACCGTGACCGATGCGGATCTCGTCCTCGGCTATCTCGGCGCCGGCAGCTTTCTGGGCGGCGACATGGAGCTCGACGTCGCCGCCGCGGAACGTGCCCTTGCCGTGCAGATCGGGGGACCGTTGAAGCTCAGCGCCGTCGAGGCTGCCTGGGCGATCCATGAGACAGTCAACAATGCCATGGCCCAGGCCGCGTCCATTCACGCGCTGGAAAAGGCCAAGCGGATCGAGGACTACGCGCTGGTCCCGATCGGCGGCGCCGGGCCGGTGCATGCGTGCCACCTCGCGCAGAAGCTTGGCCTCGCGCGGATTGTCGTGCCGACGGGCGCAGGGGTCGCGTCCGCCTTCGGCTTTCTCGCCGCCCCCATCCTCTTCTCCTTCGTGCAAGGCTGGGTCGCGCCCTTGGCGACGCTCGACTTCACGCGGTTGCACGACCTGCTTGGCGGCATGCGGCGCGAAGGCGCGCGCATGGTGGCGGAAGCGGGCGTGGATCCCTCGCGCGCGACCACGCGCACCCAGGGCGCGATGCGCTACGCGGGGCAGGGCTTCTCCGTGGAGGCAACGGTTCCGGACTTCGCCATCGAATCCGGTGACACCGCGGCGCTGCGGGCAGCCTTCGAGTCCGAGTATCTCCGCCTCTACGGCCGGATCGAGCGTGACGTGCCGGTCGAATGCGTCTCCTGGCGCGTCGTGGTCTCGGGCCCCGCGCCGGACATGGACCTGACCGCCACGGCCGGCACGCAGGCCACCGCTGCGCAGGCAAGGCGCGGCGAGCGCCCCGCCTATTTTCCCGGCGCGGGCGGCTTCGTCACCACGCCCATCCTGGATCGCGCTGCGCTGCGCCCCGGCGATGCGATTGCCGGCCCCGCGCTGATCGAGGAGCGGGAGAGCACGCTTGTTCTCCCGCCCAAAACGCGTGCGACCTGCGACGCCGCGCTGAACCTGATCGTGGACCTTACGTGACGGGCGTGCGCCAGGCGGCGTGCGCATCCGTCGTGCCGCGCACCACGGATTCATAGGCCGCCTGCAGCTTCATGGTCAGCGCGCCCGGCTGGCCGTCGCCCACGGGAAGCCGGTCCACGCTGGTGATCGGCACCAGTTCCTGGCCCGTGCCGCACAGGAAGAATTCGTCGGCGACGTAGAGTTCCGTGCGGTCCACATGGCGCTCCACCACTGGGATGCCGAGCTCCTGCGCGAGTTCCAGGATCGTCGTGCGCGTCACACTTTCAAGAATGTCGCTGTCGCGGGACGGCGTGATGAGCTGCCCGTCGCGGATCATCGCGAGGCAGGCGCCCGGCGCTTCGCTGACCTTGCCGTCCTTCGTCAGGATCACGGCATTGTCGTAGCCATCCACCTTGGCCTGCTGCGTGATCAGGCGGCCCGCATGGTAGTTCGCCGTCGCCTTCACGCGAGGCGGCATGGAATTGTCGTTGATGCGCGTCCAGGAGGAGATGCCCACCGCAATCCCGGTCTTGAACTTCGTGGAACGCTCGCGCGGCATGGCCGCCGCGATCCAGCCCACCGGGCCTGTCGTCGCCATGCTGCCGAGCACCTCGATCTGCACCTGCAGGCGGATATAGGCGTCATCGTCGGGCGCGTTCTCCCTGAGCACGCGCAGCACGCCTTCCCGCAGCACGTCGCGCGAGGGCGGGCTGTCGAAACGCATGATCTTCATGCCCTGGTCGAGCCGCGCCAGGTGCTCCTCCAGCCGGAAGACCGACAACCGCTTCGTCGCGGGATTCCAGTAGGCCCGGATACCCTCGAACACCGCGGCGCCATAGGCGACGCCCACAGCCAGCGGATGGATGCGCGCGTCACCGAAGGGAATGGCTTCTCCGTTGTGAACAATCGTCTTCGCGACCCACATGGTGCACGTCCTCTACTGGTTCGGCCGCAGGATCTGGCGCAGTACGCTGCCTTCGGCCAGGCGGTCGAAGCCTCCATTGATGTCATCCAGCGGCAGGAAGCCGCTGCGCAGCCGCTGTACCGGCAGTTTTCCGCGCTTGTAGAGCGCCAGCATCATCGGGATGTCGCGCTCGGCGACGCAACTGCCCATGTAGCTGCCGCGGATCGCCTTCTCATCCGAGACCATCTGCGAGGGATTGAACGCGTAGGTCGCCTTGCCGTCCGGCAGCCCCGCGGTGAAGACCGACCCGCCGCGCGCGGTGATGGCGTAGGCGAGGTCGAGCGCCTTAACCGATCCCGCCGTCTCGATCACCGTGTCGAGCCCGCCATCCGTCGCATCGCGCACCTGCGCCGCGCAATCCGCATCGGTCGCGAGATAGGTGTCGGTGGCGCCCCACTGCCGCGCGAGCCCCAGCTTCTCCGGGTTCGTGTCCACCGCGACGATCCGCTCCGCGCCGGCGGTCACGGCGGCGAACAGCGCGTTCATGCCGACGCCACCCAGGCCCACCACGGCGACGTGATCGCCCGGCCGCACGCTCGCCGTGTTGAACACCGCACCCGCGCCGGTCATCACCGCACAGCCGAAGATCGCCGCATCCTCGAGCGGGATGTCCGGATCGATCTTCACGGCTGAGCGGCGGTTCACCACGGCGAATTGCGAGAACAGCGACAGCCCGCTGCCATGGTTGATCGGCGTGCCGTCGAGCCGCCGCATGCGCTTGGCGCCAGACATCAGCGTGCCCTGCGACCGCGCGCCGAAGCCCGACGGGCAGATGTTGGGACGGCCGCGCACGCAATAGCGGCACTCGCCGCAACTCGCTGCGAAGACGGTCACGACATGATCGCCGGGCTTCAGCCCGGTCACGCCCTCGCCCACCTCGCGCACGATGCCCGCGCCTTCATGCCCGATCACCACGGGCAGCGGCCGCCAGCGCAGGCCCTCGATCGCGGAAAGGTCGGAATGGCAGAGCCCTGCGGCCGCGACCTCGATCAGGATCTCCCCGTGGCCGGGCGGATCCAGCTCGATCTCCTCCACCACTAGGGGCTTGTTCGTCGCGTAGGGGCGCGGGATCCCCTGTTCGAACATGATCGCGGCCTTCATGCGCATGGCGCGCTCCTCCACTCTCGTCGGTCTGACCGGCACTCTAGGCGCCAAGGCGAATCGCGCAACGCCGGGGGCCTGGGAAGGCAGGCGCGCAGGGAGTAGAAAGCCGGTGAACCGGAGGTGCCAGCCATGTCCGCAGCTGCCGAGGCCCGGCCCGATGCGGCGCCCCTCCTGCTCCGAGAGGATGCAGGGGGAATCGCGACGCTTACGCTCAACCGTCCCGCCGCGCGCAACAGCCTGTCCTACGCCATGCTCGACGCGCTCGAGAATGCCCTGGCAGGCCTTGCCGGGGATGGCAGCGTCCGCGTCGTCGTCCTGACGGCCGCGGGGCCGGTCTTCTGCGCCGGGCACGACCTGCGCGAGATCATGGCCCATCGCGCGGATGGCGATGGCGGCCGTGCATTCTTCGAACGCGCGATGGCGAAATGCGCGACGGTCATGCAGGCGATCACCGCCCTGCCGCAGCCGGTGATCGCGGGGGTGCAGGGGGTCGCGACGGCCGCCGGGTGCCAGCTGGTCGCGACCTGTGACCTGGCGGTGGCGTCCAGCACGGCGCAATTCTGCACGCCGGGCGTGGATATCGGGCTGTTCTGCTCGACGCCGGCCGTGGCGCTGTCGCGCAACGTGCCGCGCAAGGCGGCGATGGAGATGCTGCTGCTCGGCGACATGATCGGCGCCGAGGAGGCGCATCGCATCGGCCTGGTGAACCGTGTCGTCGCGCCGGACCAGGTGATGCGCGCGGCGCAGGATCTGGCCGGCCGCGTCGCCGCGCGATCGGCGTTGACCGTGCGCATGGGCAAGCAGGCCTTCTACACGCAGATCGACCGGGGCCTGCGCGGGGCCTATGACCACGCCGCCTGCGTGATGGTGGAGAATCTCCTGGCGCATGACGCCGCGGAGGGCATAGGCGCCTTCCTCGGCAAGCGCCGGCCTGTCTGGGAAGACCGATGATGGCAGCCAATCCCTACACGACCGGGCTCGATCGCAACGCCGCGAATTTCACGCCGCTGACGCCGCTGCTTTTCATGGAGCGCGCGGCGCAGGTCTATCCCGACGATCTCGCTGTCGTGCATGGCCCGACGCGCCGGAATTATCGCGACCTTCGCGACCGTTGCGTGAAGCTGGCGCACGCGCTGGTGAAGCGTGGCATCGGCCGCGGCGACACCGTGGCCGCGCTGCTGCCGAACATCCCGGCCATGCTGGAATGCCATTACGGCGTGCCCATGGCGGGTGCGGTGCTGAACACGATCAACACGCGCCTCGATGCCGCGACCGTCGCCTACATCCTGGACCACGGCGAGGCCAAGGCCATCATCGTGGACAAGGAGTTCATGCCGGTCCTGCGCTTCGCGCTGACCCAGTGCAGCGCGAAGCCGCTCGTGATCGAAGTGGACGACGCGCTCGCCCCCGGGGGCGCGAAGAAGGAGACGCTGGGCGGCCTGGACTATGAGGCGCTGCTGGCCGAAGGCGACGCCGCCTTCGCCTGGGTGATGCCCGAGGACGAGTGGGATCCGATCACGCTGAACTACACCTCCGGCACCACAGGCAAGCCGAAGGGCGTCGTCTACCACCATCGCGGCGCGCAATTGCTGGCCATCGGCAATGTGCTTTCCGCGGGCATGGGCAAGCATCCCGTCTATCTCTGGACGCTGCCGATGTTTCATTGCAACGGCTGGTGCTTTCCCTGGACCGTCACGGCGCAGGCCGGCGTCCACGTCTGCCTGCGCGCCGTGCGTGGCCCCGACATGTGGCGCCTGATGGACGAGGAAGGCGTGACCCACATGTGCGGCGCGCCCATCGTCATGTCCACGCTGCTCGCGACGCCGGAAGCCGAGAAGCGCGCGCTGCGAACGAAAGTGCAGTTCGTCGTGGCGGGTGCGCCGCCGCCGGAAGCGGTGCTCGCGGCCATGAAGGCCGCGGGCTTCGATGTCTGCCACGTCTATGGCCTGACCGAGGTCTACGGCCCTTCGGTGGTGAACGAATGGCATGCCGCCTGGGGTGCGAAGCCGGCGTCCGAGCAGGCCGCGCTGATGGCGCGCCAGGGCGTGCGCTATGTCGCGCTCGAAGGCCTCGACGTCATGGACCCCGAGACGATGACACCCGTGCCCGCCGATGGTGCGAGCATGGGCGAGGTAATGATGCGCGGCAACGTGGTGATGAAGGGCTATCTGAAGGACAGCGCCGCGACGGCATCCGCCTTCGCCGGCGGCTGGTTCCACACGGGCGACCTCGCGGTGAAGTATCCGGATGGCTACATCCAGCTGAAGGATCGGTCGAAGGACATCATCATATCGGGCGGCGAGAACATCTCGTCGATCGAGGTCGAGGATGCGCTCTACAAGCACCCGGCGGTCGCCGTGGTGGGCGTGGTCGCGAAGCCCGACGAGAAATGGGGCGAGACGCCCTGCGCCTATGTCGAGCTCAAGCCCGGGATGACGGCGACGGCCGAGGAGCTGATCGCCTTCGCCAAGCAGCATCTCGCGGGCTACAAGGTGCCGCGCAGCATCGTCTTCGCGGAGATCCCGAAGACCTCCACCGGCAAGATCCAGAAGCACGTGCTGCGCACCCAGGCGCGGGAAGCCTGACCCGATGGGCGCGCACGACACGATTCTGGCATGGATCGCCGAAGACGAGGCCGCCATCATCGGCTTCCTGCAGGATTTCCTGCGCGCCCCCAGCCCGAATCCGCCGGGCGAGTCCCGCGCTGCCGCCGCGGTGATCACGCGGCTGCTGGATGCCGAGACGCTGCCGTGGCGCTTGGTCGCGCCACGGGAGGAATTCCCCAACATCGTCGGCAGCTTCGAGGGTGCGCGGCCTGGCCGGCACCTGGTGCTGAACGGCCATATCGACGTTTTCCCCGTGGACGAGACGGAAGACTGGACCCATGGCCCCTGGAGCGGCGCGCCGGCCGACGGCAAGCTCTGGGGCCGCGGCGCCGTGGACATGAAGGCCGGTACCGTGGCCTCCGTCATGGCCTATCGCTACCTGCACCGGCTGCGCGACCAGCTCTGCGGCAAGCTGACGCTGACCTGCGTGTCCGACGAGGAAACCTTCGGTCCCTGGGGCGCGCGCTGGCTGATGGAGCACGAGCCGGAGGTGCTGGGTGACTGCGTGCTGAACGGCGAGCCGTCCGCGATCCATACCATCCGCTTCGGCGAGAAGGCGCCGTGGTGGCTGCGCTTCACCATCCGCACGCCGGGCGCGCATGGTGCCTACACGCATCTTTCGCCGAGCGCGACGCTCGCCGCCATGAAGCTGATCGCGGATCTGGAGACGCTTGCGGGCGAGGAGATCCAGGCACCGCCGCAGATCGCCGCCGCGGTCGCGGCCAGCCGCGATGCGTCCGACCTTGCGATGGGCGAGGGCGCCTTCGACAACACCATGCGCGTGACGCTGAACATCGGCACGATCAGTGGCGGGCTGAAGGTGAACATGGTGCCCGGCGCCTGCAGCTTCGAAGCCGATTTCCGCTTCCCGCCCGGCGGCCACAGGGAGCTGCTCCTGCCGCGCCTACAGGAGCTGATGAAGCGCCATCCGCATGCGCGTTTCGAGGAAACCCAGTACACCGAGCCCGCTGCCTGCGACCCGAACCACGAGATGGTCGGCCTTCTGAAGAAGCACGCGCGCGCGGTGGGCGGTGTCGATCCGACGCCGATCCTCTCGCTCGGCGGCACGGATGCGCGGCTCTGGCGGCAGCGCGGCATCCCCGCCTATGTCTACGGCCCCTCGCCGCGCGGCATGGGGCAGAAGGATGAGGCCGTGGAGGTCTCGGAATTCCTGCATGTGGTGAAGGTCCACTGCCTCGCGGCGCTCGACTATCTCTCCGTACCGAAAGCCTGATGGACGCCTTCATGACCGATGTGAACACGATCCTCGCCCATGCGCGCGCGAACCTGCCCGCATCGCAGCTCCGCTGGTTCGAACTGCTCCGCATCCCCAGCATCAGCGCGCAGCCCGATCATGCGAATGATTGCGCGAAGGCCGCGGCGTGGATCGCCGCGCAGCTGGAGAGCATGGGCTTCGTGGCGCAGGTGCGGCCCACGGCGGGCCACCCCGTCGTCTTCGCGCATCATCCCGGCCCGGGCGAGTCCGCGCCGCATCTCGTCTATTACGGTCACTACGACGTGCAGCCCGTCGATCCCCTGGAACTCTGGACGAGCGATCCCTTCGATCCCACCGTGGTGGAGGGCCCGCATGGCAAGCGCGTGGTCGCGCGCGGCGCCGTGGACGATAAGGGCCAGACCATGACCTGGCTGGAAGCGCTGCGCGCCTGGCATGAGGTCGCCGGCGGCCCGCCCGCCCGCATCACCGTGCTGATCGAGGGCGAGGAGGAGGTCGGCAGCAAGCATCTCGAACCCTTCCTCGAGGAGCAGGCCGCGGCGCTGCGCGGCGATGTCGTCGTCATCAGCGACACCGGCATGTGGGACATCGACATGCCCGCGATCAGCACGCGGCTGCGCGGCCTGCTCTACACGCAGATCGACATCACCGCGGCGAACCGCGACCTGCATTCGGGCATGTATGGCGGGTCGGCGCTGAACCCGATCAACCTGCTGACGCGCATCCTGGGCGAACTCACGGACGGCACCGGCACGATCCAGATCCCGGGCTTCTATGACGGCGTGCAGGAGTTGCCGCAGGAGATGCGCCGCCAATGGGCGTCGCTCGGCTTCGACGAGCAGAAATTCCTGGGCGATATCGGCCTCTCGCAGCCGATCGGGGAGGCGGGGCGCAGCGCGCTGGAGCGCCTCTGGGCGCGCCCGACCGCCGACATCAACGGCATCTGGGGCGGCTACACCGGCGAGGGATCGAAGACCGTCATCCCGTCCGAGGCCCATGCGAAGCTCAGCTTCCGCCTGGTGCCCGGCCAGGATCCAACCGCCGTCATCAAGGGCCTATACGATTTCCTGATGGACCGCATGCCGGAGGATGCACGAGCAAAAATCCAGGTCTTCAGCCACGGTACGGCGATCGAGGTGTCGTCCGACGGCCCCTGGGTCCGTGCCGCGCAGGAGGCGCTCGCGGAGGAGTTCGGCAGGCCCGCCATCCTCGCCGGCTGCGGCGGCTCGATCCCCGTGGTCGAGAGCTTCAAGCGCGTGCTCGGGATGGACAGCCTGCTGGTCGGCTTCGGCCTGGACGACGACCAGGTGCACAGCCCCAACGAGAAGTTCGAGCTCCGCTGCTTCGAACGCGGCATCGCCAGCCATGTGCGCCTGCTGGCGAAGCTCGCCGCGGTGAGGCGCGGCTAGACTAACGCCCCGCCTGGCGGCAGCGGAGCGTCGGCAGGTTCCGGCGCTCCAGCACGCCTTCCTCGCCGCGGCTGGTGAAGGAGGTGGAGGCATCGCTGAAGCGCACGGTATTCTGCGGCGCCTCGATCCGCGGCAGGACCCAGGCCTGCCCCAGCCTCTCGATGCGGGCGGCGGAACGGTCCTGCGTGGTGAGCACGCGCAGCGTCGTCCGGTC
>JAYRQX010000753.1:0-6327 GCA_041910415.1 Acetobacteraceae bacterium
CGCTCGGCGGCGCGCTGGCGCTGCCCTTCCTCGGGCGTGCGGCGCTGGCCGCCTGGCCCGCCGACCGTCCGGTCGAGATGATCGTCCCCTTCCCGCCCGGCGGCGGCGTGGATGCGGCCGCGCGCTTCGCGACGCATCAGGTGGGCCCGCGCCTGCCCGGCGCGCGCTTCGTGGTGGTGAACCGGCCCGGCGCCTCCGGCCAGCTCGGCATGGAGGCGATCTTCAATGCGGCGCCGGATGGCTACACGCTGGGGACGATGGGCAGCCTGAACGTCTCGACGCTCGCCCTGGAACGGCCGGTGCGCTGGCAGGCCGAGCGCTTCACCTACATCGCCAACATCGTGGACGACCCCTGCGGGCTCTGGGTCCTCGCCAACTCCCCGCTGCGGTCGCTGGCCGACCTCGTCACCGCGCTGCGACGGCAGGCGGAAAGCGTCTCGGTCGGCAGCGCGGCGGGCGTGGGGTCGGACGACCACCTGGTGCTGCTGGCGCTCGAGGAAGCGGCCGGCGTGCGCGCGCTGCACGCGCCCTTCAACGGCACGGCGCTGGTGCAGCGGGATCTGCTCTCCGGTGCGGTGGACGTCGCTTCCTTCAACATGGGCGAGGGCATGACGCTGCTGCGCGAAGGCCGCATCCGCTGCCTGGGCCAGGCGGCGCCGCAGCGCTGGTCGCTGGCGGCCGGCGTGCCGACCTTCCGCGAGCAGGGCTATGACGTGGTGATCGGCTCCGCACGCGGCGTCGTCGGCCCGCCCGGCCTGCCCGCGGAAGTGACGCGCACACTGACAGAAGCCTTCGCGGCGACCTTCGCGGACCCGCGCTTCACCGCCGATGCCGAACGCGTCGCCCTGCCGCTGCGCCCGCTGGTCGGCGAGGAGTACCGCGCCATGGTCATGGCCGAAGGCGAGGCGGTGCGCGCCCTGTTCCGCCGCCGGCCCTGGAGCCGCTGAGCACGCTTGAACGCCATCGCGCCAGCCGCCACGCTGGCGCGCAACGAGAACCGGGAGGATATATGATCATCATCACCCGCCGCCGGATCGGTGCCGCCGCGGCGCTGCTGGCAGTCCCGCGCCTTGCGCGCGCCCAGGCCGCCTGGCCCGCCGACCGCCCCATGGAGGTCATCGTGCCCTTCCCGGCCGGCGGCGGCGTGGACGTGATGACGCGCCTCGTCATGCCGCTGGTCGCCGCGCAGATCCCGGGCCTCAGGCCCGTCGTCGTGAACCGCACGGGCGCCGCGGGGCAGATCGGGCTGGAAGCCACCTTCAACGCGGCGCCCGATGGCTACACCATCGGCGCGACCACCATCCCCGCGCACAACGCCATCCCGCTGGAGCGCCAGGTGCGCTACCGCGCCATGGACTTCACCTTCCTCTGCAACATCGTGGAGGACGCGAATTGCTTCTACGTCCGCGCTGATTCTCCCTTCCGCACGCTGGCCGACCTGGTCGCGGCGGCCCGCGCCCGCCCGGGCCAGCTCACCTATGGGACCACGGGCATCGGCAGCGACGACCACCTGTTCATGCTGACCTTCGAAGCCGCCGCGCGGCTGGAGCCGCTGGTCCACATCCCCTTCCCCGGCGCCGCGCCGCTGATCCCGCAGCTGCTGGGCGGCAACATGGATCTCGCCGCCATCAACGTGAACGACGCGCTGCAGCTGAAGCGCGAGGGGCGCGTGCGCATCCTCGCCCAGGCCGCCGCGCAGCGTCAGCCCGAGGCCGCCGACGTGCCGACCTTCCGCGAGCTCGGCCTGGATGTGGTGCATGGCGCAAGCCGCGGCCTGGTCGGCCCGCCCAACATGCCCGCCCCCATCGCCGCGCGGCTGGAAGCGGCGCTGCGCACGGCGATCGGCAGCGCGGAATTCCGGCGCGAGGCGGAGCGGCAGTTCATGCCGCTCCGCCCGCTCTACGGCGCCGAATACAAGGCCTTCGCCCAGCAGGTGGACGACAATCTCCGCCGGCTCTGGCAGGTGCGCCCCTGGCGCGGCGGCTGACCGTCGCCGGCGTCAGCCGGTGATGCCGATCTGCCAGGGCGCGAATTCGTGCCGGCCGAGCCCGAGCTCCTCGCTCTTCGTGGGCTTGCCCGAGGCGACGTCCAGCATCAGGTCCAGGATGCGCTCGCCCATCTCCTGCAAGGAGGCGGTCCCGTCCAGGATCTCGCCGCAATTGATGTCCATGTCCTCCTCGAGCCGGCGGTACATCGGCGTGTTCGTGGCGAGCTTGATGGAGGGCACGGGCTTCGCGCCGTACATCGATCCGCGGCCGGTGGTGAAGGCGATCATGTTGGCGCCGCCCGCGACCTGGCCGGTGGCCGAGACCGGGTCGAAGCCCGGCGTGTCCATGAAGACGAAGCCCTTGGCGGTGACGGGCTCGGCGTAGCGATAGACGCCCATCAGCGGCCCGGTGCCGCCCTTCATCATCGCCCCCAGCGATTTCTCGAAGATGTTGGCGAGGCCGCCCGCCTGGTTGCCCGGGCTGACCACGCCGTTGATCTGCGTGTCGCGCCCGGCGGCATAGACATCCTTCCACCAGCGGATGCGCTCCAGCAGCTTCTCGCCGATCTCCTGGCTGGCCGCGCGGCGCGTCAGCGTGTGCTCGACGCCATAGATCTCCGGCGTCTCCGACAGGATGCCGGTGCCGCCATGCCGCGCCAGCAGATCCACCGCGGCACCGAGGGCGGGGTTCGCGGTGATCGAGGAAAATCCGTCGGACCCCCCGCATTGCAGGCCGACACAGAGATGCGACGCCGGCACGGTGGAGCGGGTCGCGCGGTTCGCCTCGGGCAGCATCTCCTGCACCGCGGCGATTCCGGCCTCGATGGTCTTCTTCGTGCCGCCGATCTCCTGCATCACCATCGTCCGCAGCAGCGGGCCGGCTTCAAGCCCCTGCTCCTCCAGCAGCCCCTTGATCTGGTTCCGCTCGCAGCCGAGGCCGATCACCAGCACCCCCGCGACGTTGGCGTGGCGCATGTAGCCGCCGAGCGTGCGGCGGAGGAGCTGCATGGGCTCGCCCGACAATTCCATGCCGCAGCCGGTCGAATGGGTGAAAGCGGCCACCCCATCCACGTTGGGGCAGGAGGCCAGGCGTTCCGGCGTGAACCAGTCGGCCACCGCATGCGCCACCGTCGCCGAACAGTTCACCGTGGAGACCACAGCGATATAGTTGCGCGTGCCGACGCGCCCGTCGCCGCGGACGATCCCCTGGAAGGTCCTGCGCTCCGCGGGGTCCACCGGCGCCACGGGGCGGAAGTCGCGGCCGATGGCGGGGTCGCGGTCGAATTCGCGGAACGCGATGTTATGGCCGTGCAGCATGGTGCCGGCGGGTGTATCCTCGGCCGCGAAGCCGATGGTCACCTGGTATTTCTGCACCGGGTCGCCCTTGCGGAGATGCCGGGTGGCGATCTTGTAGCCGGCCGGCGCCTTCTGGCGTGCCACCACGTTCTCGCCCGGCACGACGGTGCCCGCTTCGATATCGATGCGCGCGACGACCACATTGTCATCGGGATGCAGGCGGATGACGGGGCCGTTCAGCCGCTTCGCCTCAAGATCGATCATGGGTTTCCCTCCCCTCTTCCGCGACGAATTGTAACGGCACGCCCGACAGTCGTCACGGGCGGCGGGTAGGCTGGCCGAATGCTTGCAGACGAATCGTGGTCGTTTGTGAAATTTTCCGTCCGAATCCAGGCGCGTCGTCGCAACTCCGTGGCGACTTTCTTCCTTAATGCCTGATGGCGCCGGCGAGTCGCTGCCGCTTTTGGGTGCGGGACACGGTATCCGGCAGCGAATTCCGTACGCATCGTACGATTTTCTTTGCCTTCCGTCAGCCGCAAGTCGCACATAACTGTGACACGGCACCACGTTATGACGCCGCCTCGAAAGCGTTTGGAAAGAACGCCCGACGGCGTGGAGCGAGCGGATGCAGAGCGTCGAAGACATCTTCCTGAGCTATGCGCGGAACCATGATTCGCGTCGCGAATCCGAGATGTCGGTGCAGGAATTCCTTGAGGGCTGTCGGCGCGATGTCGGGATGTTCGCCTCGGCGCCCGAACGCCTGCTGGCCGCCATCGGCGAACCCGATCTGATCGACACCTCGAAGGACCCGCGGCTCGGGCGCATCTTTCTGAACCGGACGATCCGGCGCTACCCGGCCTTCTCGGAATTCTACGGCATGGAGGACACGATCGAGCGGATCGTGGGCTTCTTCCGCCATGCCGCGCAGGGGCTCGAGGAGCGCAAGCAGATCCTCTACCTGCTGGGCCCCGTCGGCGGCGGCAAGTCGTCGCTGGCCGAACGCCTGAAGGCGTTGATGGAGGTGATGCCCATCTACGTGCTGAAGGCCGGCGACCAGCTCAGCCCCGTCTTCGAAAGTCCGCTCGCCCTGTTCGACGCCGAGAAGCACGGCGCGGTCCTGGAAGACCGCTACGGCGTGCCGCGCCGGCGCCTCTCCTCCTTCATGAGTCCCTGGGCGCTGAAGCGGCTCGACGAGTTCCGCGGCGACATCTCGCGCTTCAAGGTCGTGCGCCTCAACCCCTCGCGCCTCCGTCAGTTCGCCGTGGCGAAGACCGAGCCCGGCGACGAGAACAACCAGGACATCTCGTCCCTCGTCGGCAAGGTGGATATCCGCAAGCTGGAGATCCACGCGCAGAACGACCCGGACGCCTACAGCTTCTCGGGCGGCCTCAACCGCGCGAACCAGGGCATGCTCGAGTTCGTCGAGATGTTCAAGGCGCCCATCAAGATGCTGCACCCGCTGCTGACGGCGACGCAGGAGGGCAGCTACATCGGCACCGAGAACATCGGCGCCATCCCCTTCCAGGGGGTGATCCTCGCCCATTCCAACGAGGCGGAGTGGCAGAGCTTCAAGAACAACCGCAACAACGAGGCCTTCATCGACCGCATCTACGTCATCAAGGTCCCCTACTGCCTGCGCGTGACCGAGGAAGAGAAGATCTACGACAAGCTCGTGCGCGGGTCGGAGCTCGCGGCCGCGCCCTGCGCGCCGGGAACCCTCGAGATGCTCGCGCGCTTCTCCGTGCTCTCGCGGCTCCGCAAGCACGAGAACAGCAACATGTTCACGAAGATGCGGGTCTATGACGGGGAGAACCTGAAGGAGACCGATCCGCGCGCGCGCTCCATCCAGGAATACCGCGACACCGCGGGCAATGACGAGGGCATGGACGGCATTTCGACACGCTTCGCCTTCAAGGTGCTGGCCGCGACCTACAACCACGACACGGCCGAGATCGCCGCCGACCCCGTGCATCTGATGTATGCGCTGGAGCAGTCGATCCGGCGCGAGCAGTTCGCCGACGAGACCGAGAAGCGCTACCTGGAGTTCATCAAAGGCGAGCTCGCGCCGCGCTATGCCGAGTTCATCGGCAACGAGATCCAGAAGGCCTATCTCGAAAGCTATCACGACTACGGCCAGAACCTGTTCGACCGCTACGTCGCCTATGCCGACGCCTGGATCGAGGACATCGACTTCAAGGACCCCGACACCGGCCAGCTGATGAACCGCGAGGCGCTGAACCAGGAACTGACCAAGATCGAGAAGCCCGCGGGCATCGCCAATCCCAAGGACTTCCGCAACGAGGTGGTGAAGTTCGCGCTGCGTTCGCGCGCCGCGAACAGCGGCCGCAATCCTTCCTGGACGAGCTATGAAAAAATCCGCGAGGTGATCGAGCGGCGCATGTTCAGCCAGGTGGAGGAGTTGCTGCCGGTGATCTCCTTCGGGTCCAAGAAGGATCAGGAGAGCGAACGCAAGCATGGCCAGTTCGTCGAGCGCATGACGACGCGCGGCTACACGGAACGCCAGGTCCGCCGCCTCGTGGAATGGTACATGCGCGTCAAGCAGTCGGGCTGAAGGAGCGGGCGGGACAAGGAGGCCGCGCCCCATGCAGATCGTGGATCGCCGCCTCAATCCGGGCGGCAAGAGCCTCGCCAACCGCCAGCGTTTCATTCGGCGCGCCAAGGACATGATCCGCGACGCCGTGCGCGATGCGGTGAGCGAACGCGGCGTCCGGGATCTGGAGCGCGGCGGGGAGGTGACGATCCCGTCCTCCGGCGTGCGGGAGCCGCGCTTTCACCGCGACAATGTCGGCCGCCGCGACCACGTGCTGCCGGGCAACAAGGAATACAGGGAAGGCGACACGATCGCGCGCCCGCAGGGCGGCGGCGGTGGGGGCGGCAGCGAGGGCAGCCCCGATGGGGGTGGCGAGGACGCCTTCCGCTTCGCCCTGACGCAGGACGAGTTCCTCGACCTGTTCCTGGAGGATCTCGAACTTCCGGACATGGAGAAGAAGAAGGTCGTCGAGGCAGGCTCCATCGGCTTCCGC
>JAYRQX010000754.1:0-2104 GCA_041910415.1 Acetobacteraceae bacterium
CTCCTCGCCACACCCGCACGTGCGCAGCCGGCGGCGCCGGGGGAGCAGGAGGTGCCGGCGAGTGGCGGCAATCGGGGTGGGGTGGGGTTGTTGGAGATGCCCACGGCGCGGATGCGGCCGGATGGGACGCTGGAGGCGGGCGGGTCCTTCCGGCATCAGCGGAATTTCTATTTCGGGACCTTCCAGTGGCTGCCCTGGCTGGAGGCGACGTTCCGCGTGGCGCAGCGGCTGGATGGTACGACGGGGTCCGGCACGGTGACGGATCGCTCGATCGATCTGCGTGCGCGCATCTGGGAGGAGACGGACTGGCGGCCGGCGCTGGCGGTGGGGTTCCAGGATCTGCTGGGGACGGGGATCTACCAGGGCGAATACATCGTGGGGTCGAAGCGGGTCTGGGATTTCGACCTGACGTTTGGTGTCGGCTGGGGGCGGCTGGGGACGGGCGGGGATATCGCGAACCCGGCGCGTTACGTGTGGGAGGGGTTTTCGACGCGCCGGCGCGATGTGGGGCAGGGTGGCTCCGTGCGCTGGGGGACCTTCTTCAGCGGGCAGCAGGCGTCGCTCTTCGGCGGGGTGGAGTGGACGGTGCCGCCGATCCCGACGCCCTGGGGTGCGATCGAGGGCTTCCGCGCCAAGGTCGAATGGTCCGGCGACAACCTGCGCGACGAGCGCGGCGGCTATCCCGCGCGC
Organism: Acetobacteraceae bacterium; assembly: GCA_041910415.1. Lineage (GTDB taxonomy): Bacteria > Pseudomonadota > Alphaproteobacteria > Acetobacterales > Acetobacteraceae > JAYRQX01. The sequence continues at coordinate 691 of JAYRQX010000754.1, forward strand.
ACGACCAATCTGGGCGGCGTCGCGCAGTCGCGCGTGAATGGCGGGCTGCAATGGACGAATGACTGGCTGGATGTAGGCGTCGCCTATGTGAACGGCAGCGATGTGCTGTTTCGCGTCTCCACGCGGATGAACCCCGCGCACCCGCCGGAGGCGCCGCGCCGGCCGCCGCCGCCCATGGGCGAACGGCCGGCAAGTGGCGGCGATGCGGATGATCGCGCGCTGGCCGCGCGGCTGTTTCCGGTGCTGCGGCGTGCGGGGTTCCGGCCCGTCACAGTGCAGGTGGACGGCGCCGAGGCGCGGATCGCGGTCGCCGAAGGACGGTTCCGCACCCTGGCGCAGGTGGCCGGGCGCGTGCTGCGCGCGGCGCAGCCCTTCCTGCCCGCGACCGTCGAGCGCGTGGAGATCGCCTGGCGGCGCAACGGGTTGGAGATCGCGCGCCTGGTCGTGCTGCGGAGCGCGATGGAGGCGGCGGCATCGGGTTACGGCAGCACGGAGGAGGTCTTCGCGACGGCGCAGCTTCTGCCGCCCGGCAACGGCTTCGCGGGCGGGGCGCGCGCGCTGCCCTTTGGCATCGACCTGGACATCGCGCCGCGCGTCGCGGTGCAGGTGGGCGATCCCAGGCTTGGCGTCGGCTACCAGGCGGCGCTGGGCGCGACGGCGCGGATGGAGTTGGGCTGGGGCGTCTCGATCGCGGGCAGCCTGCAACAGATGCTGACGCAGAATCTCAATCGCGGCACCCTGTCCGACAGCGTGCTGCCGCATGTGCGGTCCGACTACGCGCTCTATGCGCGCGCGGCGCGCAATGTCGCGATGCCGACGCTCTATGCCGAGGGGCTGTGGACCATCGCGCCCGACATTTTTGTTCGTGCGGCAGCGGGATACCTGGAGCCGATGTTCGCAGGCGTGGCGGGGGAGGTGCTGTGGCGACCGCATGACCGGCCCTACGCGCTCGGCCTCGACATCGCCCATGTCGCGCAGCGCGCCTACGACCAGCGTTTTGATCTCCGCAGCTACCGCGTCACCACGGGCTTCGCCTCGCTCTACTATGACCTGCCCTGGTGGAACCTGTTCACCGTGCTGCGCGGCGGGCGGTACCTCGCGGGCGATTGGGGCGGCACCATCGAGCTGGGGCGGCGCTTCGATTCAGGGATCGAGGTCGGCGCCTTCGCGAGCTTCACCAACGTCTCCTTCGCCCGCTACGGGGAGGGGAGTTTTGATAAGGGCATCTATGTGCGCTTCCCGCTCGATCTCTTCGGGATCGAGACGCGGTCGGTCGCGACCGCGATGGCGCGGCCGGTGCAGCGCGATGGCGGGCAGCGCCTCGCGACCGGCGATCCGCTGTGGGAGCTGACGCGCGAGGGGCGGGAGGATGCGTTCCGGCGCGGGGTGGGGTGGCTGATGCGGTGAGGGCTAC
>JAYRQX010000755.1:0-2215 GCA_041910415.1 Acetobacteraceae bacterium
CTCGAAGATCGGCGCGGCGCGGGCGGCCACCTGCGACGGGTCGAGCGCGCCGATCGCCGCGGCGTCGCGCAGCGGCGCGAGCACCGGCCCCTCGCCTTCCGCGAAGTGCAGCGTCTGGCCGAGTGCCCAGGGCACCATCAGGATGTCCGAGAAGAGGATCGCGCCATCCATGCCGTAGCGGCGGATCGGCTGCAGCGTGACCTCGGCCGCCAGGGCCGGGTTGGTGCAGAGGGCGATGAAGTCCCCGGCTTCCGCGCGCACGGCCCGGTATTCCGGCAGATAGCGGCCGGCCTGGCGCATCAGCCAGGCGGGCGGCGGCCAGACGGCCTCGCCCCACAGGGCGCGCAACAGGGGCTTCCGGACGGTTTCCATGCCTACCCATCGCAAAGAAAAAGAGAGTCTGAAAGGTGGGATGATGGTTGATCCCTGTGGATGTCGTGGATGCCGGCGATGCCCATCCGGTCCACACAGGCATCCACATCAGAGTCGCCGGACAAGCCGTTGAGTCCGATGGCCGATCCGGGTCATGCCCGGGATTCAGGATGCGGGTGCCGGGATCGTCCCGGGGGGTGTAGGATGCGCCGGTCGTCCCCGCGCATCCCCAGGCGCGCGGAGGGCGGCCGGAATTGTCCCTGCTATCCACAGGAATTCACGTCTTTCCCGATGCCCCACACCGGACGCTCCATCAACCTGCACCTGGTCTCCGACAGCACCGGGGACACGCTGAACTCGATCGCCCGCGCGACGCTCGCGCGCTTCGAGGGACCGCATGTGGTCGCCCATCGCTGGAGCCTGATCCGCTCCCGCCTGCAGCTCGACCGCGTCATCCAGGGCATCGAGGCCGAGCCCGGCCCGGTGCTGTTCACGCTGGTGGATCGCAGCCTGCGCCTGGCGCTGGAGGAAGCCTGCCAGCGGCTCGGCGTGGCCTGCACGAGCCCGCTCGATCCGGTGATGGGCCTGTTGCAGACCGCGACCGGCACGGCGCCGCGCGAGAAGCGGGCCGCGCAGCATGTGATGGATGCCGATTATTTCCGGCGCATCGACGCCATGCACTACGTGCTGTCGCATGATGATGGCCAGGGCACGGCCGGGATCAGCAACGCCGATGTGGTGCTGGTGGGCGTCTCCCGTTCCTCCAAGACGCCGACCTGCTTCTACCTGGCGAACCGGGGCATCAAGGCGGCCAATGTGCCGCTGGTGCCGGGCGCGCCGCTGCCGCCGGAGCTGGAAGATTCGCCCTGTCCCGTGGTCGGGCTGCATATCGATGCGAATGCGCTGATCGACATCCGCCGGCACCGGCTGCGGCTGATCGGCGCCTCCGGCGTGCGGCAGGACGTGAACGAATATATCGACCCCGAGGCGGTGAAGCAGGAGATCCTGACGGCGCGGCGGCTGTGCGTGCGGAGCGGCTGGCCGGTCATCGACGTCACGCGCCGCAGCATCGAGGAGACGGCCGCGACCGTGCTGCAGCTGATGGAAGCCTGGCACGCCCGCCGCAAGGATGGCGTGGCGGCGCCGGCACCCGAGGATCCGGCCGCGGCCGTGCTGGGCGGCGAGACCAAGCCCGCATGATCCAGGCGGCGGAACCGCGCCTGGTGCTCGCCTCGTCGTCGGAAACGCGGGCCGCGCTGATGGCGGCGGCGGGGCTGCGCTTCACGGCCGAGCCGGCCGCCGTGGACGAGGCAACGATCAAGGAGTCCGCGCGGGCGGAGGGGCTGAGCGCCGCCGACGCGGCCATCCTGCTCGCGGATGCCAAGGCCATGCGCGTCGCGCGGCGCGATGCGGCGGCGCTGGTGATCGGTGCGGACCAGCTGCTGGTCTGCGAGGGCCGCTGGTTCGACAAGCCGTCCGATGGGACCGCCGCGCGGGGCCATCTGCAGGCGCTGCGCGGACGGACGCATGAGCTGGTGACCGCGGCGGTGTGCTGGCGGCATGGCGCGCGGGTGTGGCAGCACGTCGCGACCCCGCGCATGACCATGCGCGAATTTTCCGATCGTTTTCTCGACGAGTACCTGGCGCTGGAAGGCGAGAGGGTGACCTCGTCCGTGGGTGCCTACAGGCTGGAAGGCCTCGGCATGCATCTCTTCGCCCGGATCGCGGGCGAGCATGCCGCGATCCTCGGCCTGCCGATGCTGCCGCTGCTGGATTTCTTGAGGATGCACGGCGTGCTGGCGCGTTAAAGGAAAGCGCGGACCAGCAGCATGGCGGCCAGCCC
>JAYRQX010000756.1:0-2093 GCA_041910415.1 Acetobacteraceae bacterium
CGGAGCACGGCGTAGCGGGCCATGGGGATGCCGGCTTCGCGGAAGAGCGCCTTCATGAGGGCCTTGTCCATGCCGATGGCGCTCGCGGCGACGCCGCAGCCCGTGTAGGGCAGGTCGGCCATTTCGAGGAAGCCCTGCATGGTGCCGTCCTCGCCGTAGGTGCCGTGGACGAGCGGGAAGGCGACATCGCAGCCGGCGAGCGCATCGAGGGCGGCCGTGCTTGAGAGGAGCGACGCGCCCCCGCCCACGAAGGCGGTGTGGCCCGCGGTGAGCGCCTGGAGGGTCTGTTCGGGGGTGAGCCACGCGCCGGTGCGGGTGACGCCGATGGGGACGACTTCCCAGCGCGCGGGGTCGAGCGCCTGCATGACACTGCGGGCGCTCACGATGCTGACTTCGTGCTCGCCGGAGCGCCCGCCAAAGATGACCGCCACACGCTGCCGCACCATCACCACTCCCCCACGAAGGCGACTTCCCGTTCGAGTTCGACGCCGAACTGTTCGCGCACGCGGCGCTGGGCCTCGGCCACGAGCCAGGCGACTTCCCCGGCGGTGGCGTTTCCGTAGTTGACGAAGAAGTTGCAGTGGCGGTCGCTGATGGCGGCGTCGCCGCGGGTGGCGCCGCGCAGGCCGACGGCATCGATGAGCTTCCAGGCGGGGGAGCTCGCGGGGTTCTTGAACATCGAACCGGCGTTCCGGCCGCGAGGCTGCGCGGTGAGGCGCTTGGCATCATGGGCAGCAGCTCGGGCGAGCAGCGTGGCCGCATCGGCGGGCTGGAGCCGGAGTTGCACTTCGAGCACGGTGCGCCCGGCGAACTGCCCGCGCGTGAAGACGCTCCCGCGGTAGACAAGCCCGAGGGCGGCGGCATCGACCCATTCGTCGCGGCCACCGGCATCGAGGAGGCGGACACGAACGAGCACGTCGCCGAGGCAGCCGCCGTAGGCGCCGGCGTTGTACACCACCGCGCCGCCGAGCGTGCCGGGGATACCCACCGCCCAGGTGAGCCCATCGAGGCCGGCGCGGCACATCTTGCGGGCGAAGCCGGCGAAACTCATGCCGCTTTCCACGGTGCGGGTGAGGCCGCCATCGGCTTCCGATTCGGCGCGGGCGCGATTATCGATGACGACGCCACGGATGCCGCGGTCGGCGACGAGGATGTTGCTGCCGCTGCCGAGGACGAACACCGGGGCGCCGGCCTCAGTCGCGGCCCGTGCCGCCGCGGCGAGGCCGGCAGCATCGCGGATGGTGACGAAGAGGTCGGCGGGGCCGCCCACGCCGAAGGTGGTATGGCGCGACATGGGCTCGTCGCGGCGGAGTTCGCCGTGCTGCATGAGGGTGGCGGCGAGGATGTCGATGCTCGTCATCGCAGCCGCTCCAGGATCATGGGGCCGACCTCGGTCACGTCGCCGGCGCCGATGGTGAAGATGACATCGCCGGGGCGAGCGAGGGCGATGGCCTCGTTGGCGGCCTCATCGAAGTTGGCGGCGTAGTGCGCACCCGGGTTGGTGATCGCGCCGGCGAGGTCGCGGGCGGTGCGGCCGGGAAGGGGGGCTTCGCGGGCGGCATAGGTTTCGAGCACGACCAGCTCATCGAGCCCGTCCCAACAGCGGGTCCATTCGTCCCAGAGGTAGGCGATGCGGCTGTAGGTATGGGGCTGGTAGACGCCGATGAGCCGGCGCTCGGGGAACCGGCGGCGAGCGGTGGCAATGGTGTTGCGGACCTCGGTCGGGTGGTGGGCGTAGTCGTCCATGACGAGGACGCCGGCGGCTTCGCCCACGCGTTCGAAGCGGCGGCGGGCGCCACGGAAGCGCGCGACGGCGGCGGCGATGGTTTCGAACGGCACGCCGGCATGCAGCGCGACGGCGGTCGCGGCGAGGGTGTTGAGGACGAAGTGCGTGCCCGGGATGGTGGCGTGCAACTGGCCGGCAGGCGTGCCCCCGCGGGTGACGGTGAAGTGGGCGCCGTCGTCACCGAGGTCGATGTCGCGGGCCATCCAGAAGCGGACCCCCTCGGCACCGTAGGTCTCCTGGCGGAGCGGGTCATCGCCGACGACGTCGCTCACTCGGCGGGCACCCGGGTCATCGGCACAGCAAAGCA
>JAYRQX010000757.1:0-2745 GCA_041910415.1 Acetobacteraceae bacterium
ACGCAGCCCCGACGCGTCCAACTCCATCCGCGTGATCGCCACCGCCGCCGTCATCGCCCCCTCCACCATCAGGAGCACACATCGAATCACACCCGCCGTGACCGCGGGAATCCCCTCAACGAGTCAATCATCTCCGCAGGGCGTATTAGCCCTTCAGGAATTCCGCGGCGGGGCGGTAAGGCAGCCCTTGCGCCTCGGCCACCGCGGCATAGGTCACCGCGCCCCCATGCACGTTCAGCCCGGCCGCAAGGTGCGGGTTCCCGGCGCAGGCACGCTGCCAGCCCTTGTCGGCCAATTGCAGCGTGAAGGGCAGCGTCGCATTGTTCAGCGCGACGGCCGAGGTGCGCGCCACCGCGCCCGGCATGTTCGTCACGCAGTAGTGCACGACGCCGTCCACGACATAGGTGGGCTCGGCATGGGTGGTGGGGCGGGAGGTCTCGAAGCAGCCGCCCTGGTCGATCGCGACATCCACGAGCACGCTGCCCGGCCGCATGCGCACGACCGTCTCCCGCGTCACGAGCTTCGGCGCCGAGGCGCCGGGTACCAGCACGGCGCCGATCACGAGATCGGCGTCGAGCACAGCCGTCTCGATCGAATCCCGTGTTGCGAAGAGCGTGTCCACCATGCCGTTGAACTCGACATCGAGCGCATTCAGCGCGCGGGCCGACTTGTCGAGCACGATGACATGCGCGCGCATGCCGTGTGCGATGCGCGCAGCGTTCGAGCCCACCACGCCGCCGCCGATCACGACGACCTTGGCAGAGGGCACGCCCGGCACGCCGGAGAGCAGGATCCCCGCGCCGCCCGCTTCCTTCTCAAGGCACCGCGCACCGACCTGCACCGCCATGCGCCCGGCGACCTCGCTCATCGGCGCGAGGAGCGGCAGGCCGCCCTGCGCGTCGGTCACCGTCTCGTAGGCGATCGCCGTGCAGCCGCTCGCCAACAGGCCGCGCGTCTGCTCGGCGTCAGGCGCGAGATGCAGATAGGTGAAGAGCACCTGGCCAGCGCGCAACTGCCCCCATTCCACGGCCTGCGGTTCCTTCACCTTCACGATCATCTCCGCCGCGGCGAAGATCTCCGCGGGAGCCGCGGCGATGGTGGCGCCGGCACTCACATACGCCTCGTCCGGGAAGCCGATCGCGGCACCCGCGCCGGTCTGCACCAGCACCCGGTGGCCGTGGCCTACCAGTTCGCGCACCGAAGCCGGCACCAGGCCGACCCGGTACTCGTGGACCTTGATCTCCTTGGGAACCCCGACGAGCACGGCTTTTCTCCCTTCCGAACCAGGCGGAACGCTAGTCCACCGGCAGGAAGATGAACACCACGGCAGCAATCAGGCAAAGCGAGGCTGCCATGAAATTCCAGCGCAGCGGCTCGCCCAGCCACATCACGCTGAACACCGCGAAGACGCCGAGGGTGATGACTTCCTGCATGATCTTGAGCTGCTGCCCGCTGAACGTGCCGTAGCCGATGCGGTTCGCCGGCACGGCGAGGCAGTATTCGAAGAAGGCGATGCCCCAGGAGACGAGGATCGCGATCCACATCGGCCAGGCCGGGCGCTTCAGATGCCCGTACCAGGCGAAGGTCATCAGAACGTTGGAGCTGACCAGCAGGAGCGGCGTGACGAGCCATGACGGCATGAGGTGGATGATCCCTATCCCGCGAAGGTCGAGCGCAGCGCGATGCCCCAGCGGCCCTCCTGCTGCGTCAGGACATACAGCGAGCGGAAATGGCCGAGCGCCGTGCCATCCTTGCGATAGCGCGTGAACTGCACGTCCAGATGCACCTTTCGCGATCCGGCGGCGATCACACGGCGGAAATCCCATCCGCTGTGGGACCATCCATCCCCCGCCCGGGCAAGGAAGGCCGCAAGCGTGTAATCCTCGGGCCGCGGGAAGACCTGCATTCCGCCCACCGCCAGGCGATAATGAGGGAAATGCAGCGTGGCCTGCAGCGCCGCCTCGTCCCCGCCATTCAGGGCGTCCATGAAGCGGTCCATCACGGCCATGGCGGCACCGACGGCGGCCTCGTCCGGCGTCTCGTGGCTGCGGTCGGTCATGCGGGCTTCTCCTCCGCGGCCGGCGGCGGCACGCGGCGCAGCAGCCAGACCATGATGATCATCGCCGGCAAGGCGGCGAGGGTCGTCAGAATGAAGAAATTTGACCAGCCGAGCGCCTCCGCGATCACGCCGGCCGAGGCACCGAGCGTGCGCAGCGGCACCGCGGCGAGCGACGAGAGCAGCGCATACTGCGTCGCCGTGAAGGACCGGTTCGTCAGGATCGAGAGATAGGAGAGAAAGGCGGCATCGGCGAGCCCGTCGGTGAAATTCTCGACGCCCACCTGCGCCCAGAGCATCGGCATGGAGTGGCCGGCATGGTAGAGCGCCACATACATCAGGTTCGACAGCATCTGCCCGAGCCCGGTCACGATCAGCGCGCGCGCCGTGCCGATCCGCGCGACGAACCAGCCGCCGGCCAGCGCGCCGCCCAGGGTCATGAACAGGCCGAAGACGGTGCCGACCGTCGCCACGTCTTCCCGCGTGAAACCGAGCGAACGGTAGAAGGGCGTCGTCATGATGCCGGCCAGCGCCTCGCCCAGCTTGAACAACGCCACGAAGAGCAGGATGGCCAGCCAGTGCCGGCGGCGCATGAAATCGGCGAAAGGCTGCACCACGGCGGCGTCCAGCCGCGCCATCCAGCCGGCCGGCGGCGCGGCGGGGTGCGCGCCCTCGCGCCCCGCGAGCGT
>JAYRQX010000758.1:0-1641 GCA_041910415.1 Acetobacteraceae bacterium
CAGGGCCCGGACGCTAGCCAGCGGCCCTTTCCGGGGCAAGGCGGCGGCCCCGGATCATCGCCGCGGGGGGCATTGTGACGTCCGGGCAGAGACATGATATCGTGTCCTCGGAAGGTCGGCGGTGGACGGGCCCCCCGCCAACCCGGTCAGGTCCGGAAGGAAGCAGCCGTAACGGGTTCTCGCTCGGGTCGCTTGCCGGCCTTCCACCCTTTCGCCCGCCCCCGGCCTTCGCGGCCGCGCTGAGAAGAGACGCGCCGCGCGCATGCCCTCCGACCTGCTCGGCAATCCCGTTTCGCCCGACGACCTGGCGCCCGAGGAAGGCCTGCCCGAGCCACCGGCGCCTGACGGGCCGGGCCTGTTCGGGGATGTTTCTGCGAGTCCCGCACCTCCGCCGGCCGCCATCCCTACCCCTGCGGCCAGCCCCGCGCCCGGTTCGGGCCCGTACCGGGTGCTCGCCCGCAAATACCGCCCGACCAGCTTCGACGATCTGATCGGCCAGGAAGCCCTGGTCCGGACTCTGAGAAATGCCTTCGCCCAGGGCCGCGTGCACCACGCCTTCCTGCTGACCGGCGTGCGCGGCGTCGGCAAGACCACCACCGCCCGCATCATCGCCCGCGCGCTGAACTGCATCGGGCCCGACGGCAAGGGCGGCCCGACCGCCGATCCCTGCGGCGTCTGCCCGGAATGCAAGGCGATCCTGGCCGACCGGCACCCCGACGTGACCGAGATGGACGCCGCCTCCAACCGCGGCATCGACGATGTGCGCGAGCTGCGCGAGGCGCTGCGCTTCCGCCCCGCCCAGGGCCGCAACAAGGTGTTTGTCCTCGACGAGGTCCACATGCTGACGGAGCAGGCCTTCAACGCCCTGCTCAAGTCGCTCGAGGAACCGCCGGCTTCCGTCACCTTCGTCCTCGCGACGACGGAGTTGCGAAAAGTCCCGGTCACCATCCGCAGCCGCTGCCAGGTCTTCTCGCTCCGCCGCGTCCCGCAGGACATGCTGCGCGAACATTTTGCGCGCATCTGCGACAAGGAGGCGATCGAGGCGGAGACCGAGGCGCTCGCCATGGTCGGGCGCGCGGCCGATGGTTCCGTTCGTGACGGGCTGTCGCTGCTGGACCAGGCGATCGGGCTCGCGGGCGGCGGCAAGGTCACGGCATCAGGCGTGCAGGACATGCTGGGGCTCGCCGATCGCGGCCTGGTGCTGGACCTCATGGAAGCCGTGATGGCCGGCGATGTCGCCAACACACTCACCCTGCTGGGCCGCGCCCATGAACGCGGCGCCGATCCGGCCGTCGTCGTCTCGGACCTGCTCGACCTCTGCCATCTGCTGACGCGCTTCCGCGCCGTGCCGTCGCTCGCCGACGATCTCTCGCTGCCCGAAGCCGAACGGACGCGCGGCGCGGCACTGGCGAAAAAGCTCACGGTGCCCATCCTCGGCCGTGCCTGGCAGATGCTGCTCAAGGGCCTCGGCGAAGTGCAGCAGGAAGGCGTGGACCGCCAGGCCGCGGCCGAGATGCTGCTGATCCGCATCGCCCATCTGTCGGACACGCCGACGCCGGGCGAACTGGTGCGGCGGCTGGTCGATTCGGGCACCGCCAACCCGCAGGGCGGCGGCGCGCCGCGCGGGCCTTCGGGCGGCGG
>JAYRQX010000759.1:0-2857 GCA_041910415.1 Acetobacteraceae bacterium
CTGCTCAATCCCGGCACGACAGGGATTTCGATGTCCGGTGCGGATCCCGTCTCCGCCCAGATCCTGCTGCCGCTGGTCTCTGAAATGCAACCTCTGCGCTTCGGCAACAGCACCATGCTGTCGGTCACCTTCGAGTATGCCGGCATCGCGCCGGCGGCGATCCTTGCCGCGACGATGCTGGTCTGGCGCGGCCGGCGCGATGGTGGATGGGTCCGCGGCGTCATGCTGCTGCTGGCGACCGTCGCGACGCTTGCCGCCGCGCTGGAGCATCGCCGCTTCGCGTCCAATCTCGGCGGGATCGGGGCGATCGCCTCGGCGGGGCTGATGGGCATGATCGCGCGCGCGGCCTGGCCGGTCCCGCTGCGGCTCTCGGGCATGGCCTTGGCGGTGGTGATGCTCTTCGGCCCGCCCTATTTCTGGTTCGGCCTGATGGAGCGGCGGCAGGAGGCGGAACGGATGGAGGCGCCGGAGCCGGGCTGCCGCGCGCGGGAGCTGGCACCCTGGCTCATCACGCTGGCCGGACCAGGCGACCGCGCGACGGCGCCGATCCTGCTCGCGAGCGACATCAACCAGTCGGCCGAACTCGCCTGGTGGACCCATCTGCGCCTGGTCGGTGGTCCCTATCACCGGGGCGGCCGGGCGCTGCTGGATACGATGCTGGTCTTCGGCGCGCCGGATGCCGCCGCGGCGCGCGCAGCGTTGAACGAACGGCCCGTGCAGTACCTGCTGGCCTGTCCCGGCAGCTTCGCGGGCGCCGACAGCTTCGCGCGGCAATTGCTCGCGGGCGAGGTGCCGGACTGGCTCGAGCCCGTGCCGCCGCCGGAGGGACGGGACCCCGGCCCGGCGCGACTGTTCCGCGTGCGCTGAGCGGCTACAACCGGTCGATCATCGCCTCACCGCCCTTCATGACGAAGGGAATCCGCTCGCCCTGGCCGGTAAGCACGCCGATGTCGCGGACGGGGTCGCCATCCACCAGGATGAGGTCGGCGAGGGCGCCCGGCGTCACCACGCCGAGCTGGCCTTCCTGCATCAGCAGCGCGGCGCTATCGCTGGTCGCCTGGCGTAGCACCTCGGGCGCGCTGAGCACCTGGCGGCGGATGACGAACTCGTCGGACTGGCGGCGATGCATCTCGGCGAGGAGATCGGTGCCGAAGGCCATGCGCACGCCGGCGCGCTTGAGGATCTCCAGGCTGCCGAGGCCGGCCTCCTTCACGTCGGCCAGCTTTCTCATGCTTGCCTCGGGCAGGCCGAGCGACGGGCCTTCCTCGGCGAGCGCTTCATAGGTGACGAGTGTCGGGACGGCGAAGGCGCCGCGCTCGGCCATCAGCCCGGCGGTCGGCGCGTCGATCAGGTTCGCATGCTCGATCGACCGCACGCCGAGGCGCACGGCACGCGAGATGCTTTCGGGCGTGTAGGCGTGCGCCAGGACATAGCTGCGCCAGGCCTTCGCCTCCCACACCGCGCAGGCGATCTCCTCGTCCGAATACTGCAGCGCGTAGATGGGATCGGACGGCGAGGCGACGCCGCCTGACGCCATGATCTTGATCGCATGCGCGCCGCGCTTGAGTTCCGCGCGCACGGCCTTCCTCACCTCGTCCACGCCGTCGGCGATGGTGCTGATCGCCTGGGTCGGCGCGCAGCAGCCGCAGAACTGTTCGAGGAAGATGTTGGGCCGCATGTCGCCATGCCCGCCTGTGGGCGAGAGCGCGCGGCCCGGATGGAACAGCCGCGGCCCCGGGATCAGCCCGGTGTCCACCGCGATCTTCAGCCCCCAATCCGCGCCGCCCGCATCGCGCACCGTGGTGAAGCCACGGCGCAGCGAATCCTTGAGCCGCTCGGCGGCGCGCAACGCCTGCAGGCTGCGCGGCAGCAGGTCCAGCCGGCCGAGATCCGCGTCCACGCCATAGGCATGGATATGCGCGTCGATCAGGCCCGGCATCAGGGTGCGCCCGCCGGCATCGACCACCCGCGCGCCGGACGCGGTAATCGGGCGATCAGAGATCTCCTTGATGCGCTCGCCCTCGACCAGCACCTCCATGCCCTCGGCCAGCGTGTCGCCGAGCCCGTCGAAGAGGCGGAGGTTGCGGAACAGGGTCGCGGCCATGACGGGCTCCGGCTGAAGGTCCCGCCAGCTTCCACGAGCCATCCGACGCCGTCCAGACAGCGCGCCAGAGGCGACATGAACCGATTGTCATGCAATCACCGGTGCCCGGAGCTGTGGGATTTGGCATGGTGCCGGCCGGGCGCAAACCATGTTGCGCCTGTGACATACAGGGGAACACTCACACCATGCGCAAAGTCATGCTGGCCGCCCTGGCGGGCCTCGGCTTCACCGTCCTGGCCGCGCCCGGATCGGGCCAGGCGGCTGTCTTCTCCGTCGCACCCGCGATCCAGGCGGCGGGCGCCGTCGTGCTCGACCAGGCTGCTCCGGTCCAGGAGGTCCGCAGCCGCCGCCGCAACCGCAGCCGCAGCCGCAGTTCGACGCAAGGCAGCGCCGCGCGCTGAGACGGGCCGGGCCGCGAGGCCCGCGCCTGATGGAGACGCCGGCGGATCCGGGGGGTTCCGCCGGCGTTTCTTGTACGCGGGGCTTGGGTGCTGGCACGGCGCGGCCCATGCTCGGCGCGGCACAGGGAGAAACAAGCGATGGAGGGCGCCACGCCCCGGCCCGGCGACGCGAACCGCGCCAAGCTCGAGGCGCTCTATGACCGCATGCGCCCGCTCAGCCTCTTTCCGTTGTGGGAGGTGCTGGCCGCGCTGGTGACGCCCATGCCGCGCTCGGCCGCCGTCGCGCATCGCTGGGAGTACCGCAGCGCGCGTGACCACCTGATGGAAGCGGGCGGGCTGATCAGCGCGGAGC
>JAYRQX010000760.1:0-2552 GCA_041910415.1 Acetobacteraceae bacterium
ACCAGATCCAATTGGAAACTGCGATCCTTGGCGCCGTAGATCTGGTACCAAAGGTTGTTCGGCGCCAGCTTCGCACCCTGTTCCATGGATGCATTGGCGGCACCCGACATCAGATACGGGATGTCGGCGTCATGTGCCGCCTGCGCCAGGAACAGCTCGGCGTCCTTGCGGAAGGCGCCGGCCATGCCGGTGGGTGCGATGCCGAATGGGCTGGCGTAGGATCGGCCGAACAGGGTCGCGCGCTGTTCCCGCCCGGAGGTGTCGATGTAGTAGCGCGGCACGATGCGGATATCGCGGAACGCGTTGGCGTTGCTGCGCAGACCGACCTCGTCCTCGACTCCGCCTTCGATGAAGTCGAACATGATCTTCGGCAGGCGGCGCTTCGCCATCCGCTTCAGGTCGTCGATGTTGATCGCCTTGTCGATGCTGCTCACTGGTGCACCCTCCCTTTGTCGGATGTGCGCGTCAGCGATGGCGTAGTGTCCGACACCCCGAGCATCCGTCGTGATGGCCAATGCTGCTCGCCGTCACACGGCCCCCATGAGACCCGCCATGCGGCGGATGCCGGGAGACCACGACGGACCACAGGGTGAAGCGCCAGTGCCTGCCAGCCAGAGCGCCTGTCAGTGAGCGATCCGCGCGATCTCCCAGCTCGGTGAAGTCTAACCCGACACCAGGAGTACGATACATGCCGCTTCACGTTGGTCTGGACTGGGGTGGCACCGCCCACGCCGTCTGCGTCGTTGACACCGAGGGTCGGGTCGTCACCCGGCATCAGGTTCGCCATGATGCCGCCGGTCTCGCCGATCTGCTGGCTCGTCTGCGCGCGCTCGCCGCGCCGGCCGATCTGCCGATCGCCATCGAACGGCCGTCCGGGCTGCTGGTCGATGCCCTGATCGACGCCGGGCATCCGGTCATTCCGATCCATCCCAACGTCGTCAAGGCCTGCCGGCCGCGCTATCGCGCCGCGTCCGGCAAATCCGATCCGGGCGACGCCTTCATGCTCGCCGATATCTTGCGTACCGATGGACACCGCTTCCGCCCGCTTCAACCGGCCTCTGACGCGATCAGAGCGTTGCGCGCCCTGGTGCGCGGCCGTGACGATCTGATTTCGCAACGGATCGCCCTCGCCAATCAGCTGCGCGCCACGCTGGAAAGCTTCTGGCCCGGTGCCGCGGTGATCTTCGCCGGGATCGACAGCCGGATCGCGCTCAGCTTCCTCACCAGCCACCCAACCCCCGACAGTGCCGCCCGCCTGAGCGAAAAACGCCTGGCCGGTTTCCTCACCCGGCACGGTTACAGCGGGCGCCGCTCGCCCGCCGAACTGCTGGCCCGCCTGCGCGCCGCCCCGCCCGGCCTCGCCGGAGCGTCCGAAGCCGAGGCCAAGGGACAGATCGTCCGCGCCCTCACGAGCGCTCTCACGGGCATTGCCGCCGAGATCCGCAAACTCACCGAGCGCGTCGAGCAGGCCGTCGCCGAACTGGCCGATGGCCGGATCGTCATGTCTTTTCCGCGCACCGGACGTGTCTGCGCCGCGCAGATCCTGGCCGAACTCGGCGACGTGCGCGAACGCTTCCCCACCGAGGACCGATTGGCAGCCGAGGCTGGCGTCTGTCCCGTCACTCACGCCTCCGGCAAAAGCCGCGGCGTCGTTTTCCGATGGGCCTGCAACAAGCGATTGCGTCAGGCCATCACCTGCTTCGCCGGCAATTCCCGCCATGCCTCCGCCTGGGCCGCCGGCGTCTACCGCGCGGCGCGCGCGCGGGGATGCGGCCATGCCCACGCCGTGCGGATCCTCGCGCGGGCCTGGGTTCGCGTGCTCTGGCGCGCCTGGCAGGATGGCAAACCATACGACCCCGCCGTGCATCACGCCGCCGCCGTTATCGCCTGACCAGACCCATGTTTCTTGGTTCGGTTGAAACGGCCGTTTCTTCGTCCCGGCCACGCATCCAAACAGCGCGACGGTGAGATCGGGGTCAAGGATCGCCGAAGGCGACCGCGCGTCGGCGCGGCGCGAAGCGTCCTTGAGGCCGATCACACCGGCGCGCCACGATGGTGACGCCGGGAACGTTGACACAGGGTGTCTCATGGAGTCACCCTGGCCCGTAGCCGGTCGGATCAGTAGCTGCGCGGCAGGCCCAGCACGTGTTCAGCAACATAGGACAGGATCAGGTTCGTGCTGATCGGCGCCACCTGGTACAGCCGCGTCTCGCGATACTTGCGCTCGACGTCGTATTCCTCGGCGAAGCCGAAGCCGCCATGCGTCTGGATGCAGGCCTCGGCCGCGGTCCAGGCGGCGTCGGCGGCGAGCATCTTACCCATGTTCGCTTCCTCGCCCGGTGTCTGGCCGGCCTCGAACTTCGCCAGCCCGGCCTGCACCATCAGCTCGGCCGCCCGCATCTGCGCGTATGCACGGGCGATCGGGAACTGGATGCCCTGGTTCTGGCCGATCGGCCGGCCGAACACCACACGCTCCCGCGCATAGTCCGCCGCCTTCTGGATGAACCAGCGCGCATCCCCGATGCACTCCGCCGCGATCAGCAGCCGCTCGG
>JAYRQX010000761.1:0-3331 GCA_041910415.1 Acetobacteraceae bacterium
GCATCCATCTGCCCGACCTGCACGGCCTCCTTCGTCACCGGCGCCAGCATGCCGGCCTGGTCGAAATACTGGTGTGTCGCGAAGGCGCGCTCGGCCGGCGAGAAACCGTCCGCCACCAGCACCAGCGGCGCGCGATCGAGTGCCGCCTGCGCCATGCCGTTCGCGGCATTGCCGACGCCCGGGCCGCGCGTGCAGAGCGCGACGCCGGGCGTACCCTCGAGCTCGGCCGTCGTCGCGGCCATGACCACCGCGCTCATTTCGTGGCGGGCGAGGACGAACGCGATCCCCGCCTGCTTCGCGGCTTCGATCAGGTCCAGGCTGGACCCGCCGCCCGGCACGCCGAAGATCCGCGTCACCCCGGCCTGCCGGAACACATCGGCGAGCACCGCCGCCCCTGTCGCTTCGTTCATCGAATCCTCATCCTCTCGGCGGCGGACGATAGGAGAGTCTCCTGTTCCTGCCCATCCGGCGGGCGAGCGCGCCGTGCGGATGCCCGGTTGCTGGGCATACCCTGCGGACCGTCGGAGATTGACCGTTGCGCCCGCGATGCGGCATGGCGTTTGCTGCGCAAGAGCGCAACAACGGGGCGGGCGCAGGGGCATGCGGGCATGACGGGGTACGGACCATGACGGGGCCATCCGGCAGCGCCGCCGGATATGACGAGATGCGCAACCCCGGCGGGATCCACCCCGCCTATGCCGAAGTGGCGCGATGGCTCGCGGCGACGAGCCAGGACGACCTGATGCGCAAGCGCCGCGAGGCCGAGCATCTGTTCCGGCGCATCGGCATCACCTTCGCGGTCTATGGCGAGGGCGGCGACCCCGAGCGCCTGATTCCCTTCGACATCATCCCCCGCATCCTCTCGCAATCCGAATGGCGGATGCTGTCGCGCGGCCTTGAACAACGTGTGCGCGCGCTGAACCTCTTCCTCGGCGATGTCTATGGCAGGCGGGAGATCCTGAGGGCCGGCAGGATCCCGCCGGCGCTGGTGCTGGAGAACGAGGCGCTGCGGCCGGAGATGCAGGGCTTCGCGCCCCCCGGCGGCGTCTACACCCACATCTCCGGCATCGATCTGGTACGCACCGGACCCGATGCCTTCCATGTGCTGGAAGACAATTGCCGCACGCCGTCGGGCGTCTCCTACATGCTGGAGAACCGGGAGGCGATGCTGCGCCTCTTCCCCGATCTCTGCGCGCGCCACCGGATCGCACCCGTCGCGCATTATCCCGAGGAACTGCTGGAGACGCTGAAGAGCGTCGCGCCGCCCAATTGCGAGGGCAGGCCCACGGTCGCGATCCTGACGCCGGGTTCCTACAACAGTGCCTACTACGAACACTGCTTCCTGGCCGATGAGATGGGCGTCGAGGTCGTGGAGGGCGCCGATCTCTTCGTGAAGGACAAGGTGGTCTTCATGCGGACCACCGCGGGCCCGAAGCGGGTGGACGTGATCTATCGGCGCATCGACGACGACTACCTGGACCCCGAGGTCTTCCGACCCGAAAGCGCGCTGGGCGTGCCGGGCCTGATGGGTGCCTACCATGCCGGGAACGTGACGCTGGCCAATGCGCCGGGCGGCGGCATCGCCGACGACAAGGCGATCTATCCCTATGTCCCTGACATGATCCGCTTCTATCTCGGCGAGGAGCCGCTGCTGGCCAACGTTCACACCTGGCTCTGCGAGCGCGAGGGTGATTGCCAATACGTGCTGGAGAATCTGGACAAGCTCGTGGTGAAGCTCACCAAGGGCTCGGGCGGCTACGGCATGCTGATCGGGCCGCACAGCACCGCGGCGCAGCGCGAGGAATTCGCCGCCCGCATCAGGGCGAAGCCGCATGACTACATCGCCCAGCCGACGCTCGCGCTCTCGACCGTGCCGACGCTGGTCGAGGCCGGCATCGCGCCACGGCATGTGGACCTGCGCCCCTTCGTGCTGACGGGCAAGGACATGCGGATCGTGCCGGGCGGGCTGACGCGCGTGGCGCTCAGGGAAGGATCGCTGGTCGTGAACTCCTCCCAGGGAGGCGGCACCAAGGACACCTGGGTGCTGGAGGACGACCCATGTTGAGCCGGACCGCGAACTCCCTGTTCTGGCTGGCGCGCTACGCCGAGCGCGCGGGCAACAATGCGCGCGGCCTGCAGGGCGCGCTGCGCATGGCCGGCATCGGCCAGGACGCGCATGAGTGGATGTCGCTGCTGATCGCGACCGGATGCGACACGGGCTTCCTGGCGTCGGGCCTGCCGGCGATCGGGGAGAACGTGATCCGCCACCTGGTGGCGGACCCCGACAATCCGTCCTCGATCCTCTCCTGCATCGAAGCCGCGCGGCGCAACGGGCGCGCGGTGCGCACGGCGCTGACCGTGGACATGTGGGAAGCGGTCAACGAGACCTGGCGCGAGACGCGCCGCGCGCTGCCGGATGCGCTGGCGCCCGACGCCCTGCCGGGCTTCCTGGACTATGTCCGCGCCCGTTCCATGCTGTTCAACGGCGCCTATGCCGACACGATGCTGCGCACGGATCCCTGGCGCTTCGTCCTGCTCGGCACCATGCTGGAACGCGCGGACAACACGGCGCGGCTGCTCGACGTCAAGCACCAGCTTCTCGATCCGCAATCCCGCTCGCAGGACCAGGGCGGGGCCATGGACTACGTCCAGTGGCAGGCGGTGCTGCGCTCCTTCTCCGCGCTTCGCGCCTATCATTGGGTCTATCATGCGCGGTTGCAGCCCGCGCTGATCGCGGACCTGCTGGTGCTGCGGCCGGAGATGCCGCGTTCCATCCTCGCCAGCTACCGCCTGGTGGCGGAGACGCTGGACGCGATCGCGGACGCCAATGAGGGCGCGCGGGGGGAATGCCATGCCATCGCGGCGGAGCTCTATGCCGAGCTGCGCGGCGCCAGGATCGAGACGATCCTGGCCGGCGGGCTGCACCGCTTCCTGACGCATGTGATCGACCGCGGCATCGAGCTCGGAATCGCGGTCGACCGGTTCTACATGCACGGCTGAGCGCGATCCCGCTTGCCGCGCGGCAGCGGGCGCGGCATGGAGGCGTTCAAGAATGATCGCCGGGGAGGACCGCGCCATGATCCGTCGCCGCTCGCTTGGCCTTGCCGCGCCCGCGCTGGCCGCCGCGCCCTCCGTGCTCGCGCAGACCTGGCCGAGCCGTCCCGTGCGCATCATCGTGCCCTTCGGCCTCGGCGGGTCGGCCGATGTCGCGGCGCGCTTCCTCGCCGAACCGCTCTCGCAATCCCTCGGCCAGCCCGTGGTGATCGAGAACCGCCCGGGCGGCGGCGGCACGATCGGCGCGGACGCGGTCGCCAAGGCGCAGCCCGACGGC
>JAYRQX010000762.1:0-1861 GCA_041910415.1 Acetobacteraceae bacterium
CGCGCCCGCGGGCTGATGGACGCGCCCGCGCGCGGCGGGCAGACTCGCGGCATCGCCCTGCAGGACCGCCATCCCATGCGCTTCATCTCCGCCGCCGAGGTCCGCCGCGTGCTGACGCTGCCCATGCTGATCGCGGCGCTGGACGAGGCGCACCGGCGGCCCGCGATCGAGGTCCAGGACGGCTTCCTCGGCACCGAGGGCCAGCAGTATTTCGTCCGCCACGCCGTCGATTCCGGTCGCTACATGGCGAGCAAGCTGATCACGAGCTTTCCCGCCAACCTGGCCAGGGGCGACCTGCCGGCCGTGCAGGCGGTCTGCGTGCTGTTCGACGGCAGCGACGGCCGTCCCCTCGCGGTGATCGACGGGACCGAAATCACCCCGTGGCGCACCTGCGCCGATTCCGCCCTCGGCGCGCGCTACCTCGCGCGGCCGGCGCCGGAGACGCTGCTGGTCGTGGGCGCCGGGACGATGTCCACCTGGCTTGCCCGCGCGCATCGCACGGTCAGGCCTTCGATCCGGCGTATCCTGGTGTGGAACCGCACCGCGTCCCGTGCCGCCGCCGTCGCCCGCGCGCTGGCCGCGGAGGGCGTCGTCGCGGAGCCTGCCGCAGACCTCGACGCCGCGGTCCCGGAGGCCGATGTCATCACCGCCTGCACGCGGTCCCACGCGCCGCTGATCAAGGGCGCGCTCTTGAAGCCCGGCGTGCATCTGGACCTCGTCGGCGGCTATACGCCTGAGACGCGCGAGGCGGATGACGAGGCGGTGCGCCGCGCGGCGGTCTTCGTGGACCGGCTGCATTCGGCCTTCGCGGGGGTGGGCGACATCCTCCAGCCCATCGCGAGCGGCGCGCTGACGCGGGAGGCGATCCGCGGCGAACTCGCCGACCTCGCTGCGGGCCGCGTGCCGGGGCGCCGGTCAGAGGACGAGATCACGCTCTACAAGAATGCGGGCGGCGCGCATCTGGACCTGATGACCTGCGAGGTGGTGTTCAAGGCAATGGAAGCGGTCGTCACGAATAGCAACTGAGGTTCAGCACCATGGGCAGCGAGCGGTCGATCAGGTCCGGCGTGCGGATCGCCTGGCCCGGCGGCGCCTCCTCCACCTCCGCATTGATCGAGCGCAGCAGCCGCCGCAGCACCGAGGCGCGGATGCCGAAGGTGACGTTCTGGATGTTGCGGTCGCCGAGGCGCGTGATGCCCGCGACCGCGACGCCCACCAGCAGCCCGCTCTCGTCGAAGATCGGCCCGCCGGAATGGCCGGGATTGATCGGCGCGGTCATGCTGAACTCGTTGTCCCGGCCCTGCCGTCCGCCCGAGGCGCTGATGGAGCCGGAGACGGGGAAGACCTGGTTGCCGACAGCCGCGCCGATCGGATAGCCGATGGCGAGGATCTGCTCGCCCAGCCGCACGGGCTGGCCATCGGCGCGGAAGACCACCGCGGGGGTCGCGCGCGACGGGCCGCGCAGGATCGCCAGGTCGTCGTCGATCGCCTCGGCGAGCCGCTCCTGGCAGGTGTGCGTGCGGAAGGGCGGGAAGCGCAGCTCCACACGCAGGGTGCGTGCGCGCTTGCCCTCGACGCGCAGGCGCCGCCCCACGTCCTCGCTCAGCTCGACCAGCACGCGATCGATCGCGGCATCGTCGCTCAACTCCGGGTGGGCCTCGTCCGACCACGCCCCTGCAGCTTCTTCCAAGGCTATCATTTGTTCTTCCAAGGCGAGGCGCTCTTCTAGCGCCTCCGCAATAAAGCCGCTGCGTTTGCGCGCAGGAACCAGCTCGTTCAAGCGCACCAATACCGCCTTCGGCAGGGTAATGGTGATTTTCTGCGTGTCCATCGTGGAAGTTTTTAGGGCCATCTTGTTATA
>JAYRQX010000763.1:0-1582 GCA_041910415.1 Acetobacteraceae bacterium
GTCTATCGCGCCGTCTCCCGCCAGATCCGCGCGATTTTCGAGCGCTACACCCCGCTCGTCGAACCGCTCTCGCTGGACGAGGCCTATCTGGATGTGACGGTGAACCTGAAGGGCATCCCGACCGCGGTGAAGGTCGCGGCCGGGATCCGCGCGGCGATCCTGGCGGAGACCGGCCTCACCGCCTCGGCCGGCATCTCCTACAACAAGTTCCTGGCGAAGCTCGCTTCCGACCAGCGCAAGCCGAACGGGCAGTTCGTCATCACCCCCGACATGGGGCCGGGCTTCGTCGAGTCGCTCCCCGTCTCCCGCTTCCACGGCATCGGGCCCGCGACGGCGGCGAAGATGGAGGCGCTCGGCATCCACACCGGCGCGGAGCTGCGGGAAAAATCCCTCCCCTTCCTGACCGAGCATTTCGGGCGTGCCGGCGCGCATTTCCACGCCATCGCCCGCGGGCAGGACGACCGCACGGTCAACCCGGATCGGCCCCGCAAATCCGCGGGCAGCGAGACGACCTATGACCGCGACCTGGCGACGCCCGCCGAGGTCGAGGCCGCGACCGCCGCGCTGGCCGACGAGGTCTGGGCCTGGTGCGCGAAGCACGACATGCATGGCCGCACCGTCACGGTGAAGCTGCGCTACGCGGATTTCCACACGCTGACCCGCAGCCGCACGGCGCCCGAGCCCGTGGCCACCCACGCCGCGCTGGAACAGACCGCGATCGCGCTGCTGCGCGGGCTCTATCCGCTGGAGAAGGGCGTCCGGCTCCTGGGTGTGACCGTCTCCGCCTTCGAGGGCGAGCGGGCGGAGGACAGTCAGGCAGCCTTCGATTTCGGTGGGTCAGGCTGACAGGAAGTCGAAGCCCGTCAGGGCGTGCACGCGGGCGACGGCTTCGAGTTCCGCGATCTCCACCCATTCATCCGCGCCGCCCATGTTATGCGGCGTCGGGCCGTAGACGATGGTCGGCAGCCCGGCCATCCGGAACCAGCGTGCATCGGATCCGCCCACGCGCATGTTCGCGACGACACCGGGCCCCAGCACCTCCCGCGCCGCGACGAGGCAGCGCGCGATCAGCTCGTGGTTCGGATCGGTGTGGTTCGGCTCGAACAGCCGCAGCACGCGCCAGGTGACGCCCTCGATCGGATCGAGTCCGGCATGGAGCTTCGCCAGCACCTGCTCGCCCGCGACACCCACGGGCAGGCGGATGTCGAAGGCCGCGCGGGCGGAGGCCGGCACGAGGTTGGGCGAGGTGCCGCCCTCGACGCGGCCGATATTCACGGTGACCGCGCCCAGCACCTCCGCCTCGCCCGCGCCGCAGAGCGGCTCGCTGACCGGCTTCGCCGCCGCGATAGCCGCCGTGACGGCGGGCGGCGCGTCCACCGTCAGGCCGCGCAGCGCGCTCACCACATCCAGCGCCGCCCGCAGCCGATCGAGCGCATTGACGCCGAGATGCACATGCGCGCCGTGGGAGGCGACGCCGCTCGCCTCGATCTCCACCCACAAAAAACCCTTCTCGCCGAAGCGCAGCACGTTGGGCGAGCCGGCGTCGCCGATGATGACCGCGTCGCCCCCGGCATGCGGCACA
>JAYRQX010000764.1:0-2133 GCA_041910415.1 Acetobacteraceae bacterium
CCTCCCGACCTCCCCCCGCTGCGCAGGGGGAGGAGAAGCGCGCGTTGACCCCGGTCGTGCCGCTCCCCACACTCGGCGCAACACCGAACCGGGAGAGAACGACCATGCGCACCACGCGACGCACCGCCCTCGTAGCTGCCGCTGGCCTGCCCCTGGCCCATGCGGTCCTGGCGCAGGATGGCTATCCGAACCGCCCCATCCGCATCATCGTGCCCTTCCCCGCAGGCGGCACCACCGACATCCTCGCCCGCCTCTTTGCGCAGAAACTGAGCGAGACCATGGGCCAGTCGGTCGTGGTCGAGAATCGCGGCGGCGGCGGCGGCTCGATCGGCGCCGATGTCGTCGCCAAGGCGGCGCCCGATGGCTACACGCTGCTGTTCCACAACCTGACCTTTTCGACGACGACCGCCGCGCTGGAATTCGCCAACCGCGCGCCGCATGCGATCGAGCGCGACTTCGCGCCCATCACGCTCGGCGCCAATGTGCCGATGATGCTGATGGTCAACCCGTCGGTTCCGGCGAACAACCTGCGGGAATTCGTCGCCTGGGCGAAGGCGCAGCCGACGCCGCCCTTCTATGGCTCGACCGGCCCCGGCAGCACGATGAACCTGGTGGGCGAGGTGCTGAAGCGCGACGGCGATTTCCGCATGGAGCACGTGCCCTTCCGCGGCGCCGCGCCGCTGGTGCAGGACATGCTGGCGGGCCGCATCCAGTTCGGCGGGGACCAGCTGTCGTCTTCGCTGGAACGCATCCGCGCGGGTCAGTTGAAGCCGGTCGCGACGCTCGCCGCGCAGCGTGCGACGGCGCTGCCGAATGTGCCGACCGTGCGTGAGCAGGGTTTTGCCAATGCGGAACTCCTCGGCTGGAACGGTTTCTTCGCGCCCGCGCGCACGCCGGCGCCGGTGCTCGTGCGGTTGCAGCAGGAGATTGCGGCGGCTGCGCGCGATCCCACGGTCGCGCGCCGGATCGAGGAGCTGGGCGCGGTGCCCGGCGGCAACAGCACGCAGGAATTCACCACCTCCGTGCACCAGCAGGTCGCGCATGTCCGCCCCCTGGTCGCCGCGCTGCGCATGCAGATCGAGTGACCGGCGCAGCGATCTTCCTTTACGGGACACTGCTGGATGTCCGCGTGCTCGCGCGCCGATCCGGCGATGCGCGACTGGCACGGCGGCGACCGGTGCCGGCCGCGCTGGACGGCCATTGCCGCGTCGTGCTGCGCGCGACGCCCTATCCGACGCTGGTTCCCGGGCCGGGCATCGTACAGGGCGTGCTGCTGCGACCGACGGCCGAGGCGTTGCGTCGTCTCGCCACCTATGAAGGCCCCCCTATCGCCTCATGCCGATCCGTGTGAGGACGGCGCGCGGCCCGCGCCGCGTGCGCGCCTGGATCACGCCGCGCTGGCGCGCCGATCCCTCACGCGACTGGCCGTCGTCACACCGCCAGCGCCGCGGCGGCGCGCTCGCCGCTGTTCCAGGCGCCGGCCAGCGTGCCGGCCAACCGCACGTCGCAGGCCTCGCCCGCGAAGCACAGCCGCCCATCGGCCAGAGGCTCCGCCAGCACGCCCCGCGCATCCGCGTGCCCCGGCCGGGCATGGGTATAGCTGCCGAGGAAATTCTGGTCGCTGCCCCAGGACGAGACGATCGCCGGGCCGACGGATTGCTGCGCCCGGGTGCCGTAGAGGCGCGCGAGTTCCGCGCGGACATGCGCCTCGGTCGCCGCTTCGCCGGCGTGTGACAATTCCCAGGCCAGAGCGCCGCCCACGAAGCATTCCAGGATCGGCGCGCCAAAGGCCCAGCCGATGAAGGAGACGGGCCGGTCGCCCGGGCCCGTCCCGCGCCGCCGCACACTGGCGAAGGGCGGGATGTCCAGCCGGTCCTCGCCTGCCGCGCGGAACACGATTTTCGTCAGCAGCCCGAGCGGCAGGTTCGCCGCCGCGTCGCGGTGCGTCTCCGGCAGCGCCGGGGTGAAGACGATGCTGCCGGCCGCCAGCACGCCGGTCGAAACCGTGACGATCGCCGCCTTCGCGCGCAGCGTGCCGAACGCGCCGTCCGCCACCACGCCGGGTCCGCCCCAGCGCAGCCGCGTGACCGTCGCGCCCGTCTTCACCGGCAGCCCCCCTGCCGTGCGCGCGAC
>JAYRQX010000765.1:0-5027 GCA_041910415.1 Acetobacteraceae bacterium
CGAGTTCGCGCGGCTGTTCGGCCCAACCGGCGGCGACCGGCTGGCCGCCGCCCGCGCGGCCGCGGCGCGGATCGGCGCGGTCCTGCTGCTCAAGGGGCCGGACACGGTGATCGCCGCGCCGGACGGGCGTGCGGCGATCAACGACAACGCGCCGCCCTCGCTGGCGACGGGCGGTTCGGGCGATGTGCTCGCCGGCCTCATCGCCGGTCTGCTCGCGCAGGGAATGGACCCCTTCGAGGCTGCCTGCGCCGGCGCCTGGCTGCACGGCGCCGCGGCGGGTGAGGGACGAGGCCTGATCGCCGAGGACCTGCTGGACGGCATCGCGGTGGCGTTGCGCGGCTGAGGCCGCGCCCGGCGGAAGGGGAATCGCGGCGGCCGACGCTTTTCCGGTGACTTCACGACGCATTTCCCTATATTTCAGGGGCGGCGGCCGGGACCGTCGTCGAGACGGGGAACCGCATGTCCGCCAATGTCGCCGCCAACGGCACCGCAACGCCCATCACGCCCGATGTCGGTCTCTTCGACCGCGCCGTGCGCAAGCTCGGTTATCTCTGGCGCGACATGACGGCCGCCGTCTCCTGGTCCGAGGCGCAGGAGGACGACGACCTCCACGCGCAGATGCGCGCCTGCCTGGAAGCCAAGGGGGGCGAGGTGTCCGCCCGCGCCCGCGCGGCGGGACTGGCGGCGCGCTATGGCGCCTCTGACGCCCAGGGCAGGCTCGCCTTCCTCAAGGCGCTGTCCGGCTTCGATGCGGACCCGGAAGCGGTGGCGCGCGCGATGGAACGGGTCGCCGCCTCGGCCGACGCCGCCGAGCGCGCGGTCGCGACCGCCCGGCTCCGCCGCGCGCTGGAACCGCCACGGCTCAGGCTCATGACGCAGTTCACCGCCATTCCGGATGGCGTGAAGTTCCTCGTGGACCTGCGCGCCGACCTGCTCGCGCATCTCGATGGCGATGCGCTGCTGCAGGCGCTGGAGACCGACCTCAAGGGGCTGCTCGCCTCCTGGTTCGATGTGGGCTTCCTGGAACTCAGGCGCATCGACTGGTCCTCGCCCGCCGCGCTGCTCGAGAAGCTCGTGGACTATGAGGCGGTGCACCGCATCCGCACCTGGCGGGATCTCAAGAACCGGCTCGATTCCGATCGCCGCTGCTACGCCTTCTTCCATCCGCGCATGCCCGAGGAGCCGCTGATCTTCGTCGAGGTCGCGCTGGTGAAGGGGCTCAGCGAGAACGTCCAGCGCCTGCTGGACCTGAAGGCGCCGGTGCAGGATCCCTGCGCGGCGGATTCCGCGATCTTCTATTCGATCAACAATTGCCAGCGCGGCCTTGATGGCATCAGCTTCGGCAATTTCCTCATCAAGCGCGTGGTCTCCGAACTCTCCTCGGAGTTCCGCAACATCAAGGCCTACTCCACCCTGTCCCCGATCCCGGGCTTCCGCCGCTGGCTGGACGAGAAGCTGGAGGAGGAGGGCGCGGGCCTTTTCACCGAGGAAGAGACCCGCGCGCTGACCGCGTTGCCGGGCGGCGAGGAAGGTCCGGTGGCGCTGATGCGGGCCGCGATGGGCCGACGCGGCTGGCTGCGCGAGGAGCGCTTCTCCAAGCCGATGGAGCCGATCGTGACGCGGCTCTGCGCGCTCTATCTCGTGCATGCCAGCGGCCGCGGGAAGCGCGCGCGGGACCCGGTCGCGCATTTCCATCTGTCCAACGGCGCACGGGTCGAGCGGCTGAACTTCCGCGGCGACACCAGCGAGAAGGGCTTCCGCGAGAGCCTGTCGATGATGGTCAACTATCTCTACGACCTCGGGAAGATCGAGGCGTATCACGAGGATTACGTGGGCGAGGGCAAGCGCGCCGTCGCATCGGGCGTGAAGAAGATCGCGAAGCCGGCGTGACGCGTCATAGCGCCACGTCGCGGTTCACGTCCTTATAGAGCAGGTACACCGCTTCCCCGTCCCCCGTGCAGAAGAACTGCTGGGGGACGTAGGAGCCCATCCAGATGAAGTCCCCGGCCCAGACCTCGTGCCAGTCGCGGCCGAGCAACTGCATGCCCTGGCCCTGCAGCATGACGAGACCGTGTTCCATGATGTGGGTCTCGACCGCGGGAAAATGTGTCCCCGGCGCGAAGCCCATCAGGTTCATCTCGAAGTCGAAGGCGAGGTCGGCATGGCCGAGCAGGAATTGCCGCCAGCGCGCCTGGCCGGGAAAGGCCGTCTTCTGGACGGTGTCGCTGTGGCCGAAGCGCATGGGCGGGGCCGGGATGTCGGGCAGCGCGACGTAGCGCCGCTTCACCCAGAGCACGTTCGCCTGCTCCGCCCCTGCATTGCGGATGGCGTAGCGCGTGCCCGCGGGGAGATAGGCGAAGCCGCCGCCGGTCAGGCGCTGCTGCTCCTCGCCGGCGCCGACCAGCGCCGAGCCGGAGACAACGAAAAGAAAATGTTCGAGACCGTCGTCGCGCGGGGCGGTGGTGCCGCCATCGGGGGCGATTTCCAGCAGGCATTGGGCGAAGCGCGCGCCCATTTCGGGCGAGGTCTGGAAGCGGACGATGGTGCGCTCGAGGCCCGGCAGGATGCTGACCAGGATGCCCTCGGGCGGCATCATCGCGTAGTGCGGGGTCACCAGGCTGCGGTTGTGGCCGATGCTGCGGGGCGGCGTTGCCATGGCGTGTGTCCTGCGGGGCTGTGCGCGGGGCATTGCGCCCGGGAACGCGGCCGGCCGCAAGGCACCGGGTCCGTGGGCGCGCCGCGGGGCTTTCCCCGCCGGGACAGGATTGCGATATCCTGGGCCCACGGGCCGCCGGGCCACGGAGGAAGAGTCCATGACCGTTCAGGGTAAGCCATTGCCTGCCCCCGCCACCGAGGCCGCGCGCATCGCCGCGCTGCACGCCGTCGAACGGAAGCTGCTCTGGCTCTCCGCCTGGATGATCCACCACGCCAACCACATCCGGCCGAACCGGGACGGGCTGAAGGTGGGCGGGCACCAGGCGTCCTGCGCCTCGATCATCTCGATCATGACGGCGCTCTATTTCGACATCCTGCGGCCCGAGGACCGGGTCGCGGTGAAGCCCCATGCCGGGCCGGTCTTCCACGCCATCAACTACCTGCTCGGCCGGCAGCAGCGGGACAAGCTGGAGACGCTGCGCCAGTTCGGCGGCATCCAGCCCTATCCGTCCCGCGTGAAGGACGGGGCGGAGGTGGATTTCTCCACGGGGTCGGTCGGCCTCGGCGTGGCGCTGACGAGCTTCGGGTCCCTCGTGCAGGATTACGTGCACCTGCATGGCCTGGCGCGGCCGGATGTGCCGAAGGGGCGCCACATCGCGCTGGTGGGCGATGCGGAACTCGACGAGGGCAACATCTACGAGGCGCTGCTGGAGGGCTGGAAGCACGACATCCGCAATGTCTGGTGGGTGGTGGACTACAACCGCCAGAGCCTGGACAGCGTGGTGCCCGACCGGCTGTTCGGCCGCATCGAGGGCCTGTTCCGCGACATGGGCTGGAACGTCGTCACGCTGAAATACGGGCGCAAGCTGGAAGCGGCCTTCGCGCGGCCCGGCGGCGACGCGCTGCGCCGCTGGATCGACGACTGTCCCAACAGCCTCTACGCCGCCCTGACCTTCCAGGGGGCGGCGGCCTGGCGGAATGCGGTGCTCGCGGACCTCGGCCGTGACGACCGCGTCCGTGCGATCATCGACCCGCTCTCCGACGACGA
This sequence comes from Acetobacteraceae bacterium, assembly GCA_041910415.1. GTDB lineage: Bacteria > Pseudomonadota > Alphaproteobacteria > Acetobacterales > Acetobacteraceae > JAYRQX01. The sequence goes on from JAYRQX010000765.1 coordinate 3,704, forward strand.
GCTCGCCGCGCTGATGACCAATCTCGGCGGCCACGACATCGAGACACTGACAGAGAATTTCCGCGCGGTGGCGGCGGAGGGCGACCAGCCGACCTGCTTCATCGCCTACACCATCAAGGGCACGGGCCTGCCCTTCGCCGGGCACAAGGACAACCATTCCGGCCTGATGACGCGCGAGCAGATGGAGACCTTCCGTCGCGACATGGGCATCCGCCCCGGCCATGAATGGGACCCCTTCGAGGGCCTGCCGCTGCCCGAGGCGGAACTGCGGCGCTTCCTGGATGGCGTGCCCTTCGCGAAGCCGCTGGCGGCCGAGGGGCGGTCCCTGCTGGCGCCGACGATCCCTGTGCCGGCGGCGCTCGCCGCGCCCAGGGTCGGCGCGGGCAAGAAGCTCTCCACCCAGAACGCCTTCGGCGACATCCTGGCCGAGATCGGGCGCGGGCAGGGGGAGGCGGCGGAACTCGCCAAGCGCATCGTCACCACCAGCCCTGATGTGACTGTCTCCACCAATCTCGGCCCCTGGGTGAACCGGCGCGGCATTTTTGATCGCCACCAGAAGAACGACGTGTTCCGGGACGCCAAGCTCGCTTCCGCGCAGCGCTGGGGGATGTCGCCCGAGGGGCAGCATGTGGAACTCGGCATCGCCGAGCAGAATCTGTTTCTCGTCCTGGCCGGGCTGGGGCTGTCGGACCGGCTGTATGGCGCACGGCTGCTGCCGGTGGGGACCGTGTACGATCCCTTCGTCAACCGCGGCCTCGATGCGCTGATCTATGCCTGCTACCAGGATGCGCGGTTCCTGCTCGTCTCCACCCCGTCAGGGCTGACGCTGGCCCCGGAAGGCGGGCAGCACCAATCGGTCAACACGCCGCTGATCGGCATGGCGGCCGACCGCCTGGCGAGCTACGAGCCGGCCCATGCCGACGAACTCGCCATCCTCATGCGCTGGGCCTTCGAGCACATGCAGAAGCCGGACGGCTCGGCCGTGTGGCTGCGGCTGTCCACGCGCGGGCTGGCGCAGCCGGCGCGGGCGCTGGACCCGGCCGCGGTGATCGCGGGGGCGCATTGGGTGGTGCCGCCGGCGCCGGGTGCGCGGATCGCCATCGCCTATCAGGGGGCGGTGGCGCCGGAGGCCGAGGCGGCTTTCGCGGAGCTGCGGCAGGAGGAGCCGGGGGCGGGGCTGCTGGCGGTGACCAGCGCGGACCGGCTGCATGCGGCATGGCTGGCATCCCGCCGCGCGGCACGGCAGGGCTTCGGCGCGCCGAGCCATGTGGAGAACCTGCTGGCGCCGCTGGCGCGGGATGCGGCGATCGTGACGGTGCTGGAC
>JAYRQX010000766.1:0-4016 GCA_041910415.1 Acetobacteraceae bacterium
ACGACACCATCCGCGGCGGCGGCGGCAATGACAGCATCAATGCCGGCGCCGGCAACGACCTCGGCGTCTTCACGACGGGCGGCGGCAACACGACGCTGGATGGCGGTGCCGGCACCGACACGCTGGTCCTGCAGAACTGGACCGGGCCGGGTCTCGGCACGGACAGCATCACGAACGGCACCTATGGCATCTGGTCGGTTACGGGGAGCCCCACGGACCGCATCTTCACCAGCACGCTCAATGGCGGCACCACGATCCATGGGACGAGCTGGGAATCGATCGTGTGCTTCGCGACCGGCACGCGCATCGCGACGGCGCGCGGCGAGGTGCCGGTCGAACAGCTCCGCGTGGGCGACCTCGTCGTCACGGGCGGCGGTGGCGCGGCACTGCAGCCCATCATGTGGATGGGCCACCTGAAGGCCGAGGTGGCGCGCCACCCCGACCGCACGGCGGTGGCGCCCGTGCTGTTCAAGGCCGGCTCGCTCGGCCGCGGCGTGCCCTTCCGCGACCTGCGCGTCTCCCCCGACCACGCCATGTTCCTGGGTGGCCACCTGGTGCCGGCGCGGCACCTGGTGAATGGCACGACGATCATCCAGGAACTGTGGTGCCCGTCGGTCGAGTACTGGCATGTCGAGCTGCCGGCCCACAGCGTCATCGTCGCCGAGGGCGCGCTCACCGAAAGCTATCTCGACGATGGCAACCGCAAGCACTTCGACAACGGCGCCATCGCGACGCTCTTCAAGGACTTCGAGAGCGAGCGCGCGAACGGTCACTACGACCGCGAGGCCTGCTACCCCGTGCTGCGTGCCGGCGAGAAGCTGGAGGCGATCCGCGCAACGCTCGCGAAGATCGACATCAGCGCCGCACCGGCGAAGAAGGCCGGAAGGGCGTAGGGCGGGTTCTGCCCTCACCCCCGGGCAAACGCAGAGCGTTTGCCCTGCTCTCCCCCGTTCACTGCGCTCACAGGGGAGGGAGCCGCATCACTCCCTCCCCTGCGTGAGCGGGGGAGGGCTGGGGTGGGGGCAACGCGCGCCACCGACCCCGCTGCGCGTCCTCATACCGGCTTGCCGATGGTTTGACCTGCGGCCCGCAGAGCCGAGGCGCCGAACGGCGCCCGCCCGCCGTTTGAGGGGCACAAAGGTCAATCCTTTGTGCCGCAGGTATCAGAACAACCCGTCGATCCGCCCCTCTGCGTCGAGCGTGATCTTCTCGGCCGCCGGCACCTTGGGCAGGCCCGGCATGGTCATGATGTCCCCGCAGATCGCGACGACGAAGCCGGCGCCGGCAGAGAGCCGCACCTCGCGCACCGGCAGCGTATGGCCGGTCGGTGCGCCGAGCAGCGTGGGGTCCGCGCTGAAGGAGTACTGCGTCTTGGCGATGCAGACGGGGACACGGCCAAAACCCTGGTCCTCGAAGCGCTTCAGGCGCTGGGCGACGGCGGCGGGGATCGCGATGGACTCCGCTCGGTAGATCTCGCGCGCGATGGTCGCGATCTTGTCGGCAAGCGACATCTCCGCGGGATAGAGCGGCACCAAGCGCGCGGGCGTGGCGGCGATGCGCGCCTGCACGGCGCGGGCGAGATCGAGCGCCCCCCGGGCACCGTCGCCCCAATGGGTGCAGGGGATCGCATCCGTGCCCAGCGCGCGCATCGCGTCCCGGATCGCGGCGATCTCGGCATCGGTGTCCGTCGTGAAGCGGTTCAGCGCGACGACCACGGGCAGGCCGAATTTCTGCATGTTCTCCACATGGCGCGCGAGGTTGACCACGCCGCGCGTCACGGCGGCCACGTCCTCGCGCCCGAGATCGGACTTCGCGACGCCGCCATGCATCTTCAGCGCGCGCACCGTGCCGACGATGACGCAGGCCGATGGCGCGAGACCCGCGGCGCGGCACTTGATGTCGAGGAACTTCTCGGCACCCAGATCCGCACCGAAGCCCGCTTCCGTCACCACCACCTCGGCGAGTTTCAGCCCGAGCCGCGTCGCCATGACGCTGTTGCAGCCATGGGCGATGTTGGCGAAGGGGCCGCCATGCACGAGGGCGGGCGAACCTTCGATCGTCTGCACGAGGTTCGGCGCCAGCGCATCGCGCAGCAGCACGGCCATGGCGCCATCGGCCTTCAGGTCGCGCGCGGTGATGGGCCGCCCGTCGCGCGTCGAGGCCACGATGATCCGGCCGAGCCGCTCCTTCAGCTCCTCGAGGTCGCGCGCCAGGCAGAACACCGCCATGACCTCGGAGGCGACGGTGATGTCGAACCCGTCCTCCCTCGGAAAGCCGTTGGCGACGCCGCCAAGCGCGGCCACCGTCGCGCGCAGCGCGCGGTCGTTCATGTCCATCGCGCGGCGCCAGGTCACGCGCCGCTCATCGATGCCGAGCGCGTTGCCCCAGTAGATGTGGTTGTCGAGCAGCGCGGCGAGCAGGTTGTTGGCCGCGGTGATGGCGTGGAAGTCGCCGGTGAAATGGAGGTTGATGTCCTCCATCGGCAGCACCTGCGCATAGCCGCCACCGGCCGCACCCCCCTTCACCCCGAAGCAGGGGCCGAGCGAGGGTTCGCGCAGGCAGATCATGGTGCGCGTTCCGAGCGCGTTCAGCGCGTCGCCAAGGCCGATGGTGGTGGTGGTCTTGCCCTCGCCCGCCGGCGTCGGGCTGATGCCGGTGACGAGGACCAGCGCGCCATCCGGCCTGTCCTGCTGCGCCGCGATGAAATCGAGTCCGATCTTGGCCTTGTACTTGCCGTAGGGTTCCAGCGCATCGGCCGGGATGCCCGCGCGCTCGGCGATGGCGGCGATCGGCTTCAGCGTCGCGGCGCGCGCGATCTCGATGTCGCTGGCCATGGTTCCCTCCCCGACTGGACTGCCCCCGCGGCGCTTACGGTGCGGGAAAGCCCAGGGCAAGACCGGCCGTGATCGCGACCGTCCCGCTGCGGGGTGCCGCCAGAACGCGGATTCCGGCACCCATCACCCTGCGGCAATCATGCAACGCAAAGGGATGCGCCAGCATCCGGCGCGGCACGGCCCGCAGCCACCGGGAACGCCGCGAGTGGGAACCAAGCCTCTGATACATCTGAGGTTTTCGTCCTACGCCCGGCGTCATCGCCGACGCCGGCCAAGGCTGGGCCGAGGGTAACGAAATTTCAGTGCCGTGGAATGAAACTCTCTTGATATGAAAACGCATAGTCTTTGATCCGCATCAAGGCGGAATGCGGCTCGCGGCGTCAGGTTCCCCGCGCTGAAGAGTTGTTGGGGATCCAATCATGACACGGAAATTCGGCCTGCTGGCCGGTGCGGCCTTCTGCGCGCTCCTGGCGGCCGCAGCGCCTGCCGCGGCGCAGGACAACAGCAGCGGCGCGGCCACGAATGCGAGCAGCCTGACCACCGGCGGCGTCCGCGGCTTCCGCGCGGGCGACTTCCTGATCGGCGCCAGCGTGATCGGCGTGCTGCCCACGAGCGGCGGCGCCGTGAACGTCGTGGGCGGCACGGTGCATGCCGGCGATTCGTGGACGGCGCAGCTCGACTTCACCTACTTCATGACGCGCAATTTCTCGCTGAACCTGATCGCGGCAACGACGCAGCATGACCTCGAAGTGCGCGGCGCCCCGGGCACGACCGCCCCGATCCGCCTCGGCCATGTCTGGGCGCTGCCGCCGACGCTCACGCTGCAGTTCCACCCGATTCCCGAACAGCGGTTCAGCCCGTATGTCGGCGTCGGCATCAACTACACGGTCTTCTACAGCGAAGGCGGCACGCGCAGCCCCGGCATCACCAGCGTGGACGTGCGCAACGCGGCGGGCGTGGCCTTCAATGCAGGCCTGAACATCGAGCTCGCGCCGAACTGGCTGCTGAACTTCGACGTGAAGTACATCTACCTCCGCACGTCAGCCAATGTGGATGTCGGCCCGACGACCCGCATCGGCGCGAATGCCAACATCGACCCCTGGGTGGTCGGCGCCGGTATCCGCTACCGCTTCTGACGGGCGACGATCGCCTGCGGGCCTGACCAGGGCCTTCTCCGCCGGA
>JAYRQX010000767.1:0-1924 GCA_041910415.1 Acetobacteraceae bacterium
CTGACGGCGCATCGCGACGCGGCGCCGCCCAAGCCCGCGGCCCCTTCGCATGGCCACCGGCACCAGCAGGGCGGACCCGCCTCCGCCCAGGGACCGATGCTGCTGCCGGAGGTCAGGGCGATCGTCGCCGTCGCCTCGGGCAAGGGGGGCGTCGGCAAGTCCACGACCGCCGTGAACCTGGCCGTGGCACTGGCCGCGCAGGGGCTCAGGACCGGGCTGCTGGACGCTGACATCTACGGTCCCTCGCTGCCGCAGATGCTGGGCACCAGGGAGAAGCCGCGCACGCAGGGACAGAAGATCATCCCCCTCTCGCGCTGGGGGCTGACGGCGATGTCCATCGGCTTCCTGGTGGATGAGGAAACGCCGATGATCTGGCGCGGGCCGATGGTCATGGGCGCGCTCGAGCAGATGATGGGCCAGGTGGAGTGGGGCGCGCTCGACATCATGATCGTGGACATGCCGCCCGGCACCGGCGACGCGCAGCTCACCATGTCCCAGCGCGTGCCCCTGGCCGGCGCGGTGATCGTGAGCACGCCGCAGGACGTGGCGCTGCTGGATGCGCGGCGCGGTGTGAAGATGTTCGAGAAGGTGAACGTCCCCATACTCGGCATCATCGAGAACATGAGCTATTTCTGCTGCCCGAACTGCAACCACCGCTCCGATATTTTCGGACATGGCGGCGCGCGGCGGGAGGCGGAGAAGCTCGGGGTGGAGTTCCTCGGCGAGTTGCCGCTCAAGCTCGCGATCCGCGAGCTGGCCGATGCCGGCACGCCCGTGGTGATGGCGAAGCCCGAAAGCGACGAGGCGGCGGCCTATCGCGGCATGGCCGCGCGGATCTATGAAAAGGTCTCGGGCGGCAAGGCGCGCGCGCCAAGGATCGTCGTCGAGTAGGTCAGGCCAGGGACAGAACCGCGTCGGCCCAGGCCACCGGCGCCTCCTGCGGCAGGTTGTGCCCGGCGACGGGCACGAGGATGCGGCGATAGGACCCGGTGAAGTGGCGCGCATGGCTCGCCGAATTCTCGGGCGGGCTGACGCCGTCGCCCTCGCCATGCAGGCAGACCGTCGGCACCGTGATCGGTGGTTGCGCTTCGAGCCGCGTCTCGATCGCGTCATAGGCCGGATCGCCCGCCGCATAGCCAAAGCGATGGCGGTAGGACTGGATCACGACATCGACGAAATCGGCGTTGTCGAAGGACGCGGCGCTCCGCGCATAGGTCGCGTCGTCGAAACGCCAGTTCGGCGACCAGAGGCGCCAGAGCAGCTTGCAGAGTGGGCCGCGGTTCGCGGCCAGGCCCGCGCGGCCGCGTTCGGTGTGGAAGTAGTATTGGTACCAGTGCCGGTGCTCCTGCTCCGGCGCCGCCGGATGCACGGAACGGGGAATGTCCTGGACGTTGTAGCCGCAGGCCGTCACCAGCCCCGCCGCGCGCTCCGGCCACAGCGCGGCCACGATGCAGGCCGCGCGTCCGCCCCAGTCATAGCCGCCGAGGATGGCCCGCGGGATCGCCAGCGCATCCATCAGCGCCAGCAGGTCCGCCGCCAGCGCGCCCTGCTGGCCGGATCGCGGCGTGGCGGCGTCCAGGAACCGCGTGGCGCCATAGCCGCGCAGCCAGGGCACGATGACGCGATGGCCCGCGGCCGCGAGGCGCGGCGCGACCGCGTCATAGCTGCGGACATCGTAGGGAAAGCCGTGCAGCAGGATGACCGGCGCGCCGTCGCGTGGGCCGATCTCCTCATAGGCCACATCCAGCACACCGGCACGAATGCGATGCAGCGTGGCCATCGGAATCTCTCCGCTAGATGCGTATCGAAAGCCGTCCGGCGGCGAAGCCGGCCAGGAAGACCAGCAGGCCCAAGGCCGCGATCTCGCCCATCAACGCATGCACAACGGGCACGCCAATGAAAAAGGCCGCGACCAGCGCCGCCA
>JAYRQX010000768.1:0-4172 GCA_041910415.1 Acetobacteraceae bacterium
CGGCGTCGCGGCCGAGACGGGCATCGTCATGCTGCTCTACCTCGACGAGGCGTGCGACCGTGCGGCCGCCGAGGGGCGCCTGACCGACCGGGAGGCGTTGCGGGCAGCCATCCTGGAAGGGGCGGTCGGGCGGGTGCGGCCGAAGCTCATGACCGTCGGAACGATGCTCTTCGGTCTCGTGCCGTTGCTGTGGTCGCAGGGGGCGGGCGCCGACGGCCTGCTGCGCATCGGCATGGCGGCGCCGAACACCACGCTCGACCCGCATCTGCAGAGCAACGCGCCGAACAACGCGGTCGCGAGCCACATCTTCGATGCGCTGGTGACGAATGACGCGGCCTCGCGCTCCACGCCCGGGCTCGCGCAATCCTGGCGGCTCGTGGACGACACGCACTGGACCTTCACGCTGCGGCGCGATGCGCGGTTCAGCGACGGCGCGCCCTTCACGGCAGAGGACGCGATCGCCTCCCTCCGGCGTGCGAACGACCTGCCGAGCACCGCGTCCTTCCGCACCTACACGCGCAGCCTCAAGGCACTGTCGGCCGTGGCCCCGGATACGCTGCTGATCGAGACCGACGGGCCGGACCCGCTGCTGCTCAACTCGCTGAGCCGCATCCGCATGATCGCCGCGCGCCACGCGGCGGCACCGACCGCTGCCTTCAACAGCGGGGCGGCGGCGATCGGCACCGGCGCCTTCGTGCTGCGCGAAGATGCGCCGGGCAGCCTGGTCCGGCTTGGCCGGCACGAGGGCTGGTGGGGGCCGCGCCTGCCCTGGAACGAGGTGGTGCTGCGCGTCGTCACCGATGACGGGGCAAGGCTGGCGGCGCTGCTCTCGGGCGACCTCGACCTGATCGAGGCCCTGCCGTCCCAGAGCGCCGCCCGCGTCCGCACGAACCCGCGCCTGCACGTGATGCGCGGCATCTCGAGCCGCGTCGCCTATCTCAGCTTCGACTTCCAGCGCGACGTGACACCCTTCGCGACCGGCGCGGATGGCCGGCCGCTGGAGCGCAATCCCTTCCGGGACCTGCGCGTGCGCCAGGCGCTCAGCCTTGCCATCAACCGCCAGGCGCTGGTCGAGCGCGTGATGGAGGGCGATGCCGTCGCCGCGTCGCAGTTCCTGCCGCAGGGCCAGCCGGGAACCTCGGACCGCCTGTCCGTTCCCGCCCATGACCCCGCCCGCGCCCGCGCATTGCTGGCCGAGGCCGGCTACCCGCGCGGCTTCCGGCTGACCCTGCACGGGCCGAACGACCGCTACATCAACGACTCCCGGATCGTGCAGGCCGTGGCGCAGATGTTCACGCGCATCGGCATCGAGACAAGGGCCGAAATCATGCCCTGGGCGAGCTACGCCGCGCGCATCCCGCGCGGCGAGTTCAGCCTCTATTTCTCCGCCTGGGGAGTGAACACCGGCGAGACCTCCAACCCGCTGAAGGCGGTCTGCGCCAGCTTCGACCGCGACGCCGGCATGGGCGCCGCCAATGGCGGGCGGTATTCCAACGCGGAGCTCGATCGCCTGCTGCGGCAGGCCCTGCGCACGATGGACGACGCAGAGCGCAACGCGCTGCTGGCCGAGGCCAGTCGCATCGCCTTCGAGGATGTGGCGATCATCCCGCTGCACCACGAGGTCTCGGTCTGGGCCGCGCATCGCGGCGTGACCTATGAGACGCGCAACGACCAGTACACCCTCGCCATGGGCGTGGGACGGAGCTGACGCATGACCGACGCCCCACCGAATGCCGAAGCCACCGCCCGCGCGCGGGCGCTCTACGACCTGGGCCCGACGGCGATCTTCGCCAGCAGGGCCGATCCGCGCTTCCACTACTGCCTCTACGTGCCGCCTTCGGTCGGGCGCGGCGCGAAGGTCGATCTGCTCGTCGCCGTGCATGGCACCTCGCGCACCTCCTTCCTCGAATTCCGCGATGGCTTCGCGGAATTCGGCCGCTGGAACGACGTGGCGATCCTCTGTCCGGTCTTTCCGATCGGCGTGCGCGGCGACGGCGCGCGATCGGGCTACAAATACATGGCCGAGGGCGATATCCGCTACGACCTGGTGCTGCTCGACATGATCGCCGAGGTCGCGACGAAATACGGCCAGGACTGGTCGCGCTTCGCGGTCTTCGGCTATTCGGGCGGCGGGCATTTCGCACACCGCATGGCGATCCTGCATCCCGGCAGGCTCTGGGCGGCCTGCATCGGCGCCCCCGGGTCGGTGACGCTGCTCGACCCCAAACGCGACTGGTGGGTCGGCATCCGCGACCTCGAGGCACGCTTCGGCATCGCCTTCGACGGCGCGGCATTGGCAAAGGTGCCCGTGCAGATGGTGGTGGGCGAGGCCGACCTCGAGACCTGGGAGATCACGCACCAGCCCGGCAGCACCTACTGGATGGAAGGTGCGAACGATGCCGGCCGCACGCGGCCGGAGCGGATCAGGGCGCTGGCGGAGTCCTTCCGTGCCGCGGGCGTGCAGGTGCAGCTCGATCTGCTGCCGGGTGTCTCGCATGACCGCCTGAAGGTGCTCGGCAAGGTGAAGGACTTCCTCGCCGGCGTGCTGGCCGCGAAGCGGCGCTGACATGCCGGGCATGATCGTCGCGCCGCAGCCCGAGGCGGTGGAGGCCGGCGCGCTCGTCCTGCAACGCGGCGGCAATGCCGTGGACGCCGCCATCGTCTGCGCCTTCGTGCAGGGCGTGGTGGATCCGCTGATGTGCGGCATCGGCGGCTTCGGCTCCATGCAGGTCTTCATGCCGAAGCGCGGCGTGCACAGCGTGCTCGAATTCTACGCCCGCGCGCCGCTCGCCGCGCGGCCCGACATGTGGGTGGACCGGTTGCGCGGCCAGTCGCGCGATGGCTTCGCCTTCCTGCTCGAAGGCGGCATCAGTGAACAGGGCCATCTTGCCGTCTGCACGCCGGGGAGCGTCGCCGGCTATGCCGAGGCGCTCGCGCGCTGGGGCACGCTGGACTGGGCGGACGCCATCGCGCCGGCGATCGCGGAGGCGAAGCGCGGCGTCATGGTCCGCCCGCACATGCACTGGTTCTGGTCGCAGGACCAGCGCGCGACCGGCCAGGTGAACACCGCCGACAAGCTGCGGCTGACGGCAACGGGACGCGCGCTCTATTTCCGCGGGGATGGCGAGCCCAAACGCCCCGGCGACATGCTGCACAACGCTGACCTGGCGCGGACGCTGGAATACCTGGCCGCCGAGGGGCCGGGCGGCTTCTACCGCGGCGCGATCGCCGAGCGGGCCGAAGCCGATTTCGCCGGGCATGGCGGCCTGCTGACGCGCGAGGATTTCGCCGCCTACCGCGTCTCGACGGCCGAGCCGATCTGGGGCGAGTACCGCGGCCATCGCATCGCGACCAACCCGCCGCCGACGAGCGGGCTGTCGATGCTGGAATTGCTGCATATCCTGGAGGGCTTCGACCTGGCCGCGCTCGGCCACAACAGCGTCGCGCATGTCCGCCTGCTGGCCGAGGCGATGAAGCGCATGACATCAGACAAGGACGCCCATATGGGCGATCCGGCCTATGTCGAGGTGCCCGTGGCGCGGCTGATCTCGAAGGAGCACGCCGCGCTGCACGCGGCCTCGATCCGTGCCGGGGAACGGGCGGCGGTGACGCGCCTCGACCGGTCGCAGCGCGAGACGACGCATGTCTCCATCGTGGACGCGGAGGGCAACGCGGTCGCGCTGACGCACACCCTGGGCAGCCCATCGGGCGCGATCACCGACGGCCTCGGCTTCATCTGGAACGGCACGATGAGCCGCTTCGACCCGCGGCCGGGGCGGGCCGGGTCGATCGCGCCAGGCAAGTGGCGTGCCTCCTCGGCCACGCCGACCATCGTCTTCCGCGGCGACCGGCCCTTCATCGTCATCGGCGCGCCGGGCGGATCGTATATCGCGCCGGCCGTCGCGCAGGGCATCAGCAACGTGATCGACTTCGGCATGACCATGGGCGAGGCCGTCGCGGCCCCGCGCATCATGGGCGTGTCCGATGCCATCGACGTCGCGAACCGTGTGCCGCGCTTCGTGACCGACGCGCTGGAGGCGGAGGGCTACACCGTCAAGCGCAGCCCGATGAGCCACGCCTTCGCCGCGCTGCACGGCATCCGCATCGCGGATGGCCGCCTGGAGGGTGGCGCCGATCCCCAGCGCGACGGCATGGCGCTGCTGGTGCCGTAG
>JAYRQX010000769.1:0-1841 GCA_041910415.1 Acetobacteraceae bacterium
GCGGCGTGGTGCTCGCGGAGATCGCGGTCGGCGCCGGGCTGCTCGATCCCACGCATCCCGGCACGGCGGCGTCGCGGGGGGCGCTGCTGCGGCTGCTGGATGCGATCAGCCTGCTCGACTGCCGCGCACCGAGTCCGGCGGCCTGGGCCGAGGCCGGGATGCTCGCCGGCATCCTCGCGCGCACGCAGCTCGGCCTGGCGCAGCCGCGGCGGGAGCTCACGCCGATGGAGGCGGGCTATCAGCGCGGCATGCGGCGTGCGTTGCTGAACGACGCGCTGCTGTTCCTGGCCGCGCGGGAACAGGGCGCGATCCTGCTGAGCGCGAATGTCGCCGACATGGAGCTGATGCAGCGCCTGCGGCCCGATGCGCGGCTGCTGCTGTTCCGATCGGCGTGAAGGAAGGCTGCCAGGGAGAGAAAATTCGTCTCCATCCTACCCTGCGGAGCATCCCTGCCTCCGTTCTGCCGCCGGCGCAGAAACGCCTTCCTGTCCCTTGTCTTGCGCCCTCAGGCACCCGACCATCTCGTGACCCACTCGGAGAAATTTCTTCCCGTGAGCGCAGCCATGGCGTCCCCAGCTTCCCTGCCCGCCGGCGTGGTGGATGGCTTCATCGGCTCGGTCGGCCACACGCCGCTGATCCGTCTCCGGCGGGCCTCGGAGGCCACGGGCTGCCTGATCCTGGGCAAGGCGGAGTTCATGCAGCCGGGCGGATCGGTGAAGGACCGCGCCGCGCTCGGCATCATCGAGGATGCGGAGCGTCGCGGGCAGTTGATCCCCGGCCAGAAGGGCATCGTGGTGGAGGGCACGGCCGGGAATACCGGCATCGGCCTGACGCTCGTTGCCAATGCGCGCGGCTACAAGGCGATCATCGTCGTGCCCAACACGCAGAGCCGGGAGAAGATCGACTTCCTGCGCATGATCGGCGCCGACCTGCGCCTGATCCCGCCGGCGCCCTACAAGGACCCCGGCCATTACGTGCACACCTCCCGCCGCATCGCGGAGGAACTCGCCGCGCAAGGCGAACGCGTGGTGTGGGCGAACCAGTTCGGCAACCTGGCCAACGCCGCCGCGCATGAGGCGACGACGGGCCCCGAGATCTGGGCGCAGACCGAAGGCCGCATCGACGCCTTCACCTGCGCCTGCGGCACCGGCGGCACGCTGGTCGGCACCGCCCGCTTCCTGAAATCGAAGAACCCACGCACGAGGATCGTGCTCGCGGATCCCATGGGCAGCGGCCTGTTCTCCTGGGTCAGGACCGGCGAGGTGAAGGCCGAGGGCAACTCGATCACCGAGGGCATCGGCCAGGGTTCCTCCGTCCCCGGCAACCTCGAAGCGGGGCGCGACCTGATCGACGACGCGGTGCAGGTGGACGACCCCGAGGCGCTGGCCCAGGTCAACGACCTGCTGATCTATGAAGGGCTGTCCGTCGGCGGATCGGCCGGCATCAATGTCGCCGCCGCCATTCGTGTCGCGCGCCGGATGGGCCCCGGCCATGTGATCGCGACGATCCTCTGCGACGGCGGCGCGCGCTACCAGTCGAAGCTGTTCAACCCGGAATTCCTGCGCACGAAAAACCTGCCCGTACCGGGCTGGCTGGAAGGCTGACGGCGATGGAAATCACCGAGCTCGCACGCACGATCCGCGCGCGCGATCCCGCGCGCCCGACCTGGATCGAGGCCGTGACCTGCTATGCCGGGCTGCAGGCCGTGCTGATGCACCGTGTCGCGCATTGGCTCTACCGGCGGCGCCTGCGCGCGCTGGCCCGGGCCGTGTCGCACACCTCGCGTTTCATCACCGGCATCGAGATCCATCCGGGTGCCAAGATCGGGCGCCGGCTCTTCA
>JAYRQX010000770.1:0-3069 GCA_041910415.1 Acetobacteraceae bacterium
GGCGCGCAGGGCGCGCCCCCGGTTCGCGGCGGCCCGCCCCCGGCCGCGCGATCCCTCACTCCGGATCGCGGTTCCGCGTCACCGGGGGAAAGCGCGGCGGCTGAAGGGCGGCGGCCCCGGTCAGAACTTCACCCGGTCGCCGCCCTTCAGCTTCAGGATCGCGCGCGCCTCGGCGGGCGTCGCGATCTCCAGCGACAGCTCTTCCAGGATGCGGCGGATCTTCGCCACCTGCTCGGCATTGCTCTTCGCCTGCACGCCCTTGCCGAGCCAGAGCGAATCCTCGAGCCCCACGCGGACATTGCCGCCCAGCATGCCCGCCATCGTCGTGAAGGGCATCTGGTTGCGCCCGGCGGCGAGCACGCTCCACACATAGGCGTCGCCGAACAGCCGGTCCGCGGTCTCCTTCATGAACATCAGGTTGCGCGGCTCGGCGCCGATGCCGCCCAGGATGCCGAAGATGGTCTGCGTGAAGAGCGGCGGCTCCACGACCTTGCGGTCCAGCATATGGGCGAGGTTGTAGAGGTGGCCGACGTCGTAGCACTCGAACTCGAACTTCGTGCCGTGGCCCTTGCCGAGGCGTTCGACCACCTGCTCGATATCCTGGAAGGTGTTGCGGAAGATGTAGTTGGTGGTGTTCTCGAGATACGGCTTCTCCCAGTCGTGTTTCCACGTCTTCACGCGCGCGGCGCTGGGCGCGATGTTGAAGTTCATCGAGCCCATGTTGAGCGAGCACATTTCCGGGCTCGCCTGAAGGGGCGCGGCCAGGCGTTCGTCCAGCGTCATGCCGAGGCCACCGCCGGTGGTGATGTTGATCACCGCGTCCGTCGCCTGCTTGATGATCGGCAGGAACTGCATGAAGACCTTCGGGTCGGGCGTCGGGCGGCCGTCATTGGGATCGCGCGCATGCAGGTGGATGATGGCGGCGCCCGCTTCCGCGGCGGCGATGGACTGCTCGGCGATCTCCTGCGGCGTGATGGGCAGGTGCTCGCTCATGGACGGCGTGTGGATGGCGCCGGTCACGGCGACGCTGATGATGACCTTGGACATGGTGGTTCCTCCGAAGGCGGATGCGCGATCCTGCCGCGCGGCGCGCGGCCGCGCCAGCCCCGCGGCCTCCTGGGGAACCGACCTGCGGCCGTCGATGGCCGAGCCCTGGCCGCCGCCCGGGGAGGCCTTGCGCCACGGCCGTGCTTGCCCGGCACCCGCCGCTCGGGCTTGATGGCCCCATGCGCGTCACCGTCATCCAGATGAACCAGGGCTCGGACAAGTCGAAAAACCTCGACCAGGCGCGCGGCCTGGTCGCGGCCGCCTGCGAGTCCGACCGCCCGGCGCTGGTCAGCCTGCCCGAGACCTGGACGAATCTGGGCGGCGGCCGCGAATCCCGCCGCGCCGCGGCCGAGCTGCTGCCCGCGCCCGGCGGCACGGGCGGCGAGGCCTATGAGGCCATGCGCGCCATGGCGCGGGAGCACGGCATCACCCTGCATGGCGGCAGCATGGTCGAGGATGGCGGCGAGAAGCTGTTCAATACGACCGTGGTCTTCGATCCCGCGGGCACGGAAATCGCGCGCTACCGGAAGATCCACCTGTTCGACATCACGGCGCCCGACGGCACGGGCTATCGCGAGAGCGCGCTCTACGGCGCGGGCGACGGGCTCGCCACCTTCCAGGCCGGCGGCGTCACCTTCGGCTGCACCATCTGCTACGACATGCGCTTCCCGGAGCTGTTCCACGCGCTGCGCCGCAGGGGCGCCGAGGCGATCCTGGTGCCGTCCAACTTCACGCTGCAGACCGGCAAGGACCATTGGGAGGTTCTTCTTCGTGCCCGCGCCATCGAGACGCAATGCTGGATCCTCGCCGCGGCATCCTGGGGCAGCTATGAGGAGCGCGGCGCGCAGCGCAGCGTCTACGGCCATTCGCTGATCGCCGACCCCTGGGGCCATGTCGTCGCCAAGGCGTCCGACCGGATCGGCTGGGCGACGGCAAGGATCGAACCGAGGATCACGGAACAGGTCCGCCGCAACATGCCGGTCGAGGAGCACCGCGCGGCGACGCCGCCTTCCTACAAATCGGTCATTGCCGAGCCGTGGCGCCCGTGACCGCACCCCGCGTCGCCTTTCTCGCCGCGCAGACCGAGGCCGCGCAGGCCGGGCGGGCGGAGCTGGTCGCACGCTACGGCGACGTGGCGCCGGAGCAGGCGACCGCCATTGTGGCGCTCGGCGGCGACGGCTTCATGCTGGAGACGCTGCACCGCTTCCTCGGCCAGGGCGTCGCGGTCTATGGCATGAACCGCGGCTCGGTCGGCTTCCTGATGAACGACTATGTCCCGGACGACCTGCCGGACCGCATCGTCCAGGCCCAGGCGGCGACGCTGCATCCGCTGCGCATGCTGGCCGAGGTGGCGGAAGGCCCGCCGATCGACGCGCTGGCGATCAACGAGGTTTCCCTTCTTCGCGAAACCCGCCAGGCCGCGAAGATCCGCATCACGGTGGACGGCAAGGTGCGGATCACCGAGCTGATCTGCGACGGCATCCTGCTGTCCACGCCGGCGGGCAGCACGGCCTACAACCTTTCCGCCCACGGTCCCATCGTGCCGCTCGGCGCCAACCTGCTGCCGCTGACGCCGATCTCGGCCTTCCGCCCCCGCCGCTGGCGCGGCGCGCTGCTGCCCACCGATGCGCGCGTCGTGTTCGAGGTGCTGGAACCCGCCAAGCGCCCGACCGCGGCGGTCGCCGATTATACCGAGGTGCGCGACGTGCGGCGCGTGACGGTGTGGGAGGACCGCTCGGTCATGCTCACACTGCTCTTCGATCCCGACCACAACCTGTCGGAACGCATCATCGCGGAGCAGTTCACGGTGTGACGCCGCGCCCGCCTTCGGACCGCGCACTCATCCTCGGCATCGCCGCGACCCAGGTCATTGGCTGGGGCGCGATCTTCGTGCCGTTTCCGCTGCTGCTGACGCAGATGGAGCAGGACCTCGGCTGGTCGCGGGCGCTGATCAGCGGGGCCTATACAAGCGGCCTGCTGGCGGGCGGGCTGGCGGCCATTCCGGTCGGGCGACGCGTGGAC
>JAYRQX010000771.1:0-4450 GCA_041910415.1 Acetobacteraceae bacterium
CCGGCCGCGGCTCGGGCCGCGCGACCGATTCCGGCGGCAGGATGCCGCGAAGCCCGTAGTCGAAGAGCCGGACGAGATCGAGCCGGTCGAGCTGGGCAAACAGCTCCACTTCCGGCGTGCCGGAGGCCGAGAACCGGATCACGCCGATCGGCAGCCCCGCCGGGAAGGCCCCGGCCTCGGCGCTGGTCACGACCCGCTCGCCATCGGTGGGCGCCGCGCCCTCCCCCCAATGCTGAAGCCTCGGCCGGGCGCCGTTGGTGCCGACCATCATGGCCCGTACGCGGCTGCCTTCGAGGGTGACGGGAATGCGGCTGTTCATGTCGGTGGCCAGCAGCACGCGCGCCGAGCGGCTGCCCACCTCCGTCACGCGGCCGACGAAGCCGCGCTCATCGAGCGCCACCTGGCCCTTGCGGATGGCATGGCTCGCGCCGGTCGCCAGCAGCACGGCGCGGGCGTAGGTGCCGCCGCCATCGGCGACGACGCGGGCGGTGTTGAAGGCAGGCGCGGCATCCGGCAGGTAGTTCAGCTGCCGCCGGAGCATGGTGTTCTCGGCTTCCAGCGCGAGGGCCGAGGCGTGCCAGCGGCGCAGGCGGTCATTCTCCTCGCGCAGCCGGCTGTTCTCGCTTCGCAGCGAGGCGAGTTCCTGCACTTCGCGCACGGCGTTGCGTACGGACTGGATCGGCTCGGCCAGCGCGGCATAGACGGGTACCAGGGCATCGGACAGCGCATTGCGCACGCGCTCGCCCAGCAGCGTGTCCGCCTTGCCCAGCAGCATCGCCCCGAAGGCCGCCGCGATGAGCAAGGGCAGGGCAAGCCGTGCCAGCATCTGCCGGATCGGAATGCTGAGCCTGATCACGCGGGTTGCGCCTCCCTCCCGCTGCGGGTGTACCCGGGCCCGCTACTAATACATCGAAGAGAGGACGTGGCGAAGCCGCTTGATGTCCTCAAGCGCCCGTCCGGTACCGAGGGCGACGCAGGACAGCGCATCCTCCGCCACCACGACGGGCAGTCCGGTCGATTCGCGCAGCACCTGGTCGAGCCGGCTGAGCAGCGCGCCGCCGCCCGTCAGCACGATGCCCTTGTCCACGATGTCGGCCGCGAGTTCGGGCGGCGTGTTCTCCAGCGCGACCTTCACGGCCTCGACGATCTGCGTCACCGGCTCGTTCAGGGCCTCGGCGACCTGGCGCTGGCTGACGATGACCTCGCGCGGCACGCCATTCATGAGGTCGCGGCCCTTGACCTCGGCGACCGGGCCTTCCTCCCCGAATTCGGGGGGCGCGGCGGCGCCGATCTCGATCTTGATGCGCTCGGCCGTGCTTTCGCCGATCAGCAGGTTAAACTGGCGCCGGATGTAGGAGATGATCGCCTCGTCGAGCTTGTCGCCGCCGACGCGGACCGACCGGGCATAGACGATGCCGCCGAGCGAAATGACGGCCACTTCCGTCGTGCCGCCGCCGATGTCCACGACCATGGAGCCCGAGGGTTCGGTCACCGGCAGGCCCGCACCGATCGCGGCGGCCATGGGTTCCTCGATCAGCAGCACCTTGCGGGCGCCGGCGGATTCAGCCGACTCCTGAATGGCCCGGCGCTCGACCGCGGTGGAGCCCGACGGCACGCAGACGATGATCATCGGGCTCGCGAAGCTCCGCCGGTTATGCACCTTGCGGATGAAGTGCTTGATCATCTCCTCGGCCACTTCGAAATCGGCGATGACGCCGTCGCGAAGCGGGCGGATGGCGGCGATGTTGCCCGGCGTGCGGCCGAGCATCTGCTTGGCCTCCTCGCCCACCGCGAGGACCTGCTTGCGGCCGCGCTGGTCCGCGATGGCAACGACCGAGGGCTCGTTCAGCACGATGCCGCGGCCCTTCACATAGACCAGCGTGTTCGCGGTGCCGAGGTCGATGGCCATGTCGGCGGAGAGGAAGCCGAACAGGCGAGCAAACATGCGGAGAAGACCTTCCGACGGAGCAAAACCCCGGAGGCCGGCAGACCAATGCTGCCAGGTCATCCTGGGGCCGGGGGAGAGGGGGGCTTTAGCCCCGCCTTGGCCGGGGCTCAAGCCGGATTCCCGGGGATGGCGGGGGATTCACCTGGGGAAGGAACGAAGGACAGAAGATGCCCCCACCCCCGCCCTCCCCCGCTCCGCAGGAGAGGGAGCCCGTTCCCTCCCCCGTTTACGGGGGAGGGTCAGGTGAACGCCGAAAGCGTTCACCTGGGGTGGGGGGAAATCGTCCTACGGAAACGGCGGCACGGGCCTGGTCTCGCCCGGACGCAGCCCACCCAGATGCCGCAGGATCATCTCGTATTGAGGATGGCCGGGCGGATAGAGGATCCGCGCCTCGCCGACCGGGCCGCCTCCACCGCCGGCCCGGAGATCCAGCACGATGGTCCCGTCCGGCCGCATGGTCGCGACCCCGATGGGTGCCGGCGCCTGGGCGGCCGCCTGCCGCCCCGCGACCGCGGTCGCCAGGGCGAAGAACAGCCGCCGGGCCCGCGCTTGCCTCATGCGCGGAGGACGACCGGCGGCTCGGTCCGCTCGCGCTTGACCAGCAGCTTGTTGAGCGCATGCACATAAGCGCGCGCGGAGGCGACGATGGTGTCGGTATCCGCCCCCTGCCCGTCCACGAGCTTGCCGTTCTCCTCGATCCGCACGGTGACCCGCGCCTGGGCGTCGGTGCCGCCGGTGACCGACTGCACCGCGTAGAGCTTCAGGTTCACCTCATGCGGGAAGGCCTGGCGCAGCGCGTTGAAGGTCGCGTCCACGCCACCGTCACCGGTCGCGATCCCATCGGCGCGGGCACCATCCACTTCCAGCGCGATGGTCGCCATGGGCTTGGTGCCCATGCCGGTCGAGACCTGCAGTCCCACCAGGCGGATGCGCTCATTCGCGCGCCCGACCTCGTCATCGACCAGCGCCGCGATGTCCTCGTCATAGACGACCTTCTTGCGGTCGGCGACTTCCTTGAAGCGCTTGAAGGCGTCGTTGAGCTGGTTGTCGCCGACCTCGTAGCCCAGCGTCTTCAGCCGGTCGCGGAAGGCCGCACGGCCGGAATGCTTGCCGAGGATGATGGAGTTGGTCGTCCAGCCCACGCTCTCCGGCGTCATGATCTCGTAGGTCGAGGCGTCCTTCAGCACGCCGTCCTGGTGGATGCCCGATTCATGCGCGAAGGCGTTGCGGCCGACGATCGCCTTGTTGGGCTGCACGTCGAAGCCCGTGATGGTCGCGAGCAGCTTGGACGTGCGCAGGATGCGCTGCGTCGTGACGCCGCTTTTCCGGTGCAGCACGTCATGGCGCGTGCGCAGCGCCATCGCCACCTCCTCCAGCGACGCATTGCCCGCGCGCTCGCCGATGCCGTTGATGGTGCATTCGATCTGCCGGGCGCCGGCCTGGATGGCGGCGAGCGTATTGGCGACGGCGAGGCCGAGATCGTTGTGGTTGTGGGTGGAGAAGATGACCTTCTCCGCCCCCGGCACCTTGTTGATCAGCGTGGAAAAGATCAGCCCCATATCGGCCGGCAGCGAATAGCCGACGGTGTCGGGGATGTTGATCGTGGTCGCCCCCGCCTTGATCGCGGCTTCCACGCAGCGGCAGAGGAATTCCAGGTCCGAGCGCGAGCCGTCCTCGGCCGACCATTCCACATCCGCGGCGTGGTTGCGGGCGAGCGTCACGCTCTCGGTGATCCGCTCCAGCACCTCGTCGCGCGTCATGCGGAGCTTCACCCGCATATGCAGGTCCGACGTCGCGAGCACGATGTGGATGCGCGGCCGCGCGGCGGGCTTGGTCGCCTCGGCCGAGGAGAGGATGTCGGCGGTGTTCGCGCGGCTGAGGCTCGCGATGACCGGGCCATCCTTGGCGAAACGCCTGGCGATGGACTGCACGCTCTCGAAGTCGCCGGGGCTCGCGATGGCGAAGCCGGCTTCCAGCACATCGGCGCCGAGGTCGTGCAGGGCCTCGGCCATGCGGAGCTTCTCCTCGAGGTTCATGGAGAAGCCGGGCGACTGCTCGCCGTCGCGCAGCGTGGTGTCGAAGATGATGACGCGGTCGTCGGCCAGATTGCCGAAGGAAGGGTGGTTGATGGACATGGAGGGCATTCCTCAAGGCGATTGATTGGACGCGCGTGTTCGGCCTCAGGTCCCCTGAGCGGTGCCGGCCGTCAGCGGCCGGGCGTCACGCCCAGGGGTGGGTAAGTCGAAGGAGAAGGAGGCCGAGGGCGAGGCGCGCATCGTCCCGGGCGAAAAGCCCCGGAGCCGGACCGGAGGTGGTCGCGCGCGGCGTCATGGTGGCGCGGACACTAATCGGGCCGGGAAACCCCGGCAAGCGCGGAAATGGCCCAGCATCTGCCCGAAGGGCAGGCGATCTGCCCCGTGGCGGCCGGAACCGCCGCCGGTCAGCCGCAGACGATGCGGGTGACGCGGCCGCCCACCACGGTCAGCGTCGCGCGGTCCTCGC
>JAYRQX010000772.1:0-1703 GCA_041910415.1 Acetobacteraceae bacterium
ACGATGATGCAGCCGCCGAGCGGCAGGGCCAGCAGCACGAGACGGAGGTGCAGCGCCATTCTCCCTTTTCCGTGCGCCCATCTTACCGGGCGTTGATTGCACCACCCCTATGGCATCACGATGTCAGGCAGAGGCTGGAGCGGATGGAGAGACGCGCATGAGCGATCCCTGGGGCAAGAAGATGGGCGGCGATGCCGGCGGGTTCGAGGAGATGCTCGGCGCGCTGGGCGGCGGCAGGGGTCCGGGTGGGCTGGACGGGTTGCTCGACCAATTGCGCTCGGCCGGCCTCGGCCCGCAGCTCGACAGTTGGATCGGCACGGGCTCGAACGCGCCCGTGGAACCGGACGACATGCGCCGCGCCTTCGGGGACGACCAGTTGCACGCGCTCGGCGGGCGGATGGGCATGGGCTCGGGCGCGCTGGCGGCGATCCTCGCGCAGGTCCTGCCGATGCTGATCGACCGCATGTCCCCGCAGGGGCAGATGCCGCAGGGCCAAGCCGGATCGGGTGGCCTGGGTGGCATCCTGGGCGGCATTCTCGGCGGCGGCGGCCTTGGCGCGGTGCTGGGCAGCATCCTGGGCGGAGGGGACGGCGGCGCGCAGCAAGGCCCCGGCGAGGAGGTCGCCCCGCCGCCGGAACGCGGCTACCCCGGCAAGCCCATGGCGGGCGGCCATCCCGAGAAGCCCGGCTACAGCGGCAAGCCCGCCTATCCGGGGAAGCCCGGCTATGGCGGCAAGCCCGGCTGGCCGCAGGAGCAGGCCGCGCCCCAGGAGGATGGCGGCGGCGGCTCCGACGATCCGCTCAGCGACCTCGCCCGCAGCGCCGACCGGCTGAGAGGGCGGTAGAGCCGCCCACGCCCCGTCCCCTGCAACGCGGGGGACGGCGCCGGGGCGCAACGGAGGCTGGCACGGCGAACGCAGGGCGCCCATCCGGGAGGGCTGCCCGCCCCTGCCCTCAATCCGGCCGGATGTTGTTCTCGCGCACCACCCGGCCCCAGTTCTCCATCTGCTGCGCGATGAAGCGCCCGAACACCTCGCCTCCTTGCGGGTCGAGGTCGATGCCGAGGCCGATCACCCGCTCGCGCACCTCCGCAACCTCGAGCGCCTTGCGCAGCGCCTGGTCCATGCGCTGCACGATGGCCGGCGGCAGATTGGCGGGGCCGAGGAAGCCCCAGAAGGCCCGCGCGTCGATGCCAGCGATGCCGCTCTCCTGGAAGGTCGGGATATCAGGCATGGATGGGCTGCGCGCGGCGCCGGTCTGACCGATCGGGATCACGGCGCCGCTCTCGATCGCCGCGCCCAGCGCCGGCCGCGTCGCGAAGGGCAGGTCCACTTCGTTCGCGGCGGCCGCGGTCGCGAGCGGCCCGCCGCCGCGATAGGGCACATGCACCACCGACACATGCGCTGCCTTCTGCATCAGCATGAGCGTCAGATGGGCGATGGAGCCGTTGCCGATCGTGCCGACCGTCAGCGTCTCCGGCCGCGCCCGTGCCGCGGCTCAGGTGAGCACGACCGCGGGCTTCGCGCGCTCGCGGTCGCGGCCCTCGTAGACCGCCAGCAGCTCACCGGCCGGTGAGAGGACCGCCCCGGGGCCGTCGCCCTCGGCCGCCACCGCCCCCAGCTCGGACCGCTCGAGCACCGCCCCGGTGGCGATCCGCGCCGCCAGCGCGTCGTCCACCGCGACGGACGGGAAGTCCCGCATGGC
>JAYRQX010000773.1:0-2159 GCA_041910415.1 Acetobacteraceae bacterium
CCGTGGCCGCGGCGGTGGGTGCGGCCGTGCTGGTGCGGCTGCTCGCGAACCGCTTCGTCGTGGAATACGATCTCGGCACGACGCCGCTGCTGAACGGGCTGTGGTTCGCCTATGCCGTGCCGGCCCTGGCCTTCGCGGCGACCGCCTGGCTGCTGCTGCGCGAGCGGGACGACGACTATGCCCGTGCCTTCGAAGGCTCGGCCGTGCTGCTCGGCGGGCTTTTTGTCGTCCTGCAGATCCGCCATTTCGCGCAGGGCGGCAAGGCGTTCGGTGAGGACTGGCCCTTCCTGGAAATGGCGCTCGATGTGACGGCGGTGGCGCTGATGGCCGCGGCGGTGCGCGCCGCGGGCCGCGCCTGGAACCGGCCGGTGCTGCGCATCGCGGGGCAGATCGGCGCGGTGGCCGCACTCGCCCTTGGCGTGATGGTGCTGGTGATGAACCCCTGGACGATGGGCGATGAGGTCGGGCGCATGCCCGTGCTCAACCTGCTGCTGTTTGCCTATGCCATCCCGGGCGTGCTGGCTGCCTGGGCCGTGATGCGCGCACCGGAACTGCAGGGCAACACGGGCTGGCATCGCGCCTTCGCGCTCTATGCCATGGCGGCCGTCTTCGCCTGGGTGACCTTCCAGGTCTGGGCGCTGTTCCACCAGGGCGGCGCCTACCGTCCGCGCCGCACCTTCGACGCCGAGCTCTGGGCCTATTCCGGCGCCTGGCTGTTGCTGGGCGGTGCGCTCTTCTGGCTCGGCATCCGCTTCGCGAGCCGCGAACTGCGCCTGGCGGCGCTGGCGGTGATCGGGCTGACGACCTTCAAGGTGTTCCTGGTGGACATGGGCGGGCTGGTCGGGCTGCTGCGCGTGCTGTCCTTGCTGGGGCTGGGCCTGGCGCTGATCGGGCTTGGCGCCGTCTACCAGCGCTTCGTGCTGCCGCGCGCTCCTGCGCCGCCCGCGCCGCAGCCGCCCGCCGGAGGTCAGGAGACGCGCAGCTCCTCGTAGGAGACCATGATGTGCTCGCGGAAGGCGGGGCGCTCTGCCAGCGCGTCGTAGTAGCGCCGCAGCGCGGGCAGGTCCGCGCGCTCGATGGCGATGTCGAAGTAGCGGTAGAGCACATGGCCGAACTGGATGTCGGCGAGAGAAAAATCTTCGCCCGCGAGGCATGCGTGGCGCGCAAGCTGCGCCTCCGCGATCGCCAGGGAAGGTCGCAACGCACCGAGCGCCGCGGCGATCGCCGCCGGGTCCCGGTCCCTGGGCGCCGTGCGGACCACGCGCCAGAAGACGGGCGCGGTGAAGCCCATGGCGATGTTGATCTTCGCCCACTCCGCCCACTTGTCGACCTGCGCGCGCCGCGCGGGATCGGCGGGCCAGAAGCGGTCGTCGGCGTAGCGTGCGGCGAGGTAGCGCAGGACCGCGCCTGTCTCCCACAATGGCTCGCCGTCCCCATCGCGCAGCACGGGCACCGTGCCGTTCGGGTTCATGGCGCGGAATGCGGGCGTGTCCGTGCCGCCGAAGCGATGGCCTGCGTCGATGCGGCGATAGGGCAGGCCGAGTTCGCCGATGCTCCACATCAGCGCCTGGACGTTCGACGATGTCTTGCGTCCCCAGACCGTCAGCATCGCGTCATGCGATCAGCGGCGGCAGTTCGACCGGGCTGATCTCCCACACATCGCCCGCGGCCGGCGGCGCGCACCAGATGGGCAGCGCATTCGGCGTGCGGACATTGGGCTTGTGGCCGAGCGCGCCACGCAGCGCGCGGAACAGCGCGCCATGCGCCACAACCAGCACGGGCCCCGGCTTCGCGGTCGCGCGATTCACCGCGGCGACGGCGCGCGCGCCGAGCTGGGCAAAGGTCTCGCCGCCCACCGGGGTGAAGGTGCCGTCGATCCAGTCCTCGTACCAGTCGCCCATCGGCTTGCCTTCCTCGGCGCCGAAGGCGACCTCCATCAGGTCGTCGTCGGTCTCGATCGGCAGGCGCAGCGCGTCGGCCACCGCTTCGGCGGTCTTCAGCGCGCGGCCGAGCGGGGAGGCGACGATGGTGCGGATGTCGCGATCCACCATCGCCAGCGCCGCGCGGCGTGCCTGCGCGACGCCGATGGCGTTCAGCGGGATGTCGGTGCGGCCCTGGCTGCGGCCTTCGGCGTTCCAGTCCGTCTCGCCATGGCGGAG
>JAYRQX010000774.1:0-9543 GCA_041910415.1 Acetobacteraceae bacterium
ATTCCGTGGTGATACTTAACGCAAAAGCCCGGCATCCGTGAGATGCCGGGCTGTAAGCTGCACCGTAACTATTGAACCCGACGGGCCGGGCGCTCGCCCAGCGTCAGCGTCACTGTCTGCTCGCCTTCATCCGGCCGGAGAAGGTGCGGATCGCGGCGGGTGCCGCCGCCCAGGGGCCGAACAGCCTGCCGGGCCGGGTGCTGCGCGCCGCCTTCCTCGGCAACATCCTGCGCTACGAGGTGGAGGCCGGCGAGGGCGTGACCCTGCTCTGCGACGCCGCGAATGCCGCGGGGAGCGAGCCGCATCGGCCAGGCGAGGCCGTGACCCTGACCTGGCGGCCCGAGGACAGCCGCTTCCTGGCCGCGTAGCCCATGCCGCTCGGCCGCCTTCCCGCCTGGCTGCTGCTGGCACCGGCCCTGCTGCTGCTCCTTGGCGTCTTCCTGGTGCCGATCGGCTGGTTCCTCGTCTCCTCGATCGCGGAGCTGGGGTCGCCCGCCGAGATCATGGAGGAGATCGAGGCGGTGCTGTTCTCGGGCGCTGTCGGCGGCGCCATCGCGAACACGAACTGGATCGCACTGATCGTCACCGCGCTCGTGCTGCTGCTCGGCTATCCCGTCTCCTACGCGCTGTCGCGCAGCGGCGGCGCCGTGTTCACGCTGATCCTGCTCTGCGTCGTGCTGCCCTATTTCACCAGCACCATCGTACGCACCTATGCCTGGATGGTGCTGCTCGGCCGCGCCGGACTGATCAACCAGATCCTGCTCGGCACCGGGCTGATCGCCGAGCCGCTGAACCTTCTCTACAACCGCATCGGCGTCATCATCGGCATGACCTATGTGCTGCTGCCCTACATGGTACTCACGCTCTACGCGGCGATGAAGGCGGTGGACACGCGGCTGCTGCAGGCGGCCGAGGGGATGGGGGCCACGCCACTGCAGGTCTTCCTGCGCGTCTTCCTGCCCCTGACGCTGCACGGCGTCATCGCCGGCGTGCTGATCACCTTCATCCTCGCGATCGGCTTCTTCATCACGCCTGCGCTGATGGGCGGGCCCGGCGACATCACCATCGCCATGCTGATCGAACGAGAGGTGGAGCTGACGCAGAACTGGCCCGCGGCCGCGATCATGACCATCGTGCTGCTCGCCGTCACGCTGATCCTCTACGGGCTCTATGGCCGTTTCTCGGGCGCCCTGGAAGGCGGCGCGCAGCCATGATGGGGCCGGTCCTGCGCGCGACGCTCGGGCGCGTCGTCATCGTGCTGCTCTGCTTCGGCCTGCTGGCGCCGATCGTGATCGTCACCATCGCCTCCTTCAGCGGCGACGGCTATCTGAAATTCCCGCCCGAGAGTTTCTCGACGCGCTGGTACGAACGCTTCCTGGGCGATCCGCGCTGGCGGGCTGCGATCCTGAACTCGCTGTGGATCGGGGCGATGACATCGGCATTGTCCACCGCCATCGGCTTCCTGGCCGCCTATGCCCTGACGCGCGGACAGTTCCGCTTCAGGCGCGTGCTGCTCTCCCTGCTGCTGACGCCGGTGATCGTGCCGCATGTGATCACGGCGATTGCCGTCTACTTCCTCTCGGCCCGCGCGGGGCTGGTGGGCGTGCGGCCCTGGATCTCGGTCGCACATACCGTCGTCGCGCTGCCGGTGGTGCTGGTGATCCTGCAATCGGCGCTGCGCACGGTCGATCCGGCGCTGGAGCGCGCGGCGATGGTCTGCGGCTGCACGCGCTTCGGCGTGTTCCGGCGCGTGGTGCTGCCGCTCGCCACGCCGGGCGTTGTCTCGGCCGCCTTCTTCTCCTTCCTGACATCCTTCGACGAACTCGTGATCTCGATCTTCCTCGCAGGTATCCGGTCTGAAACGCTGCCGGTCAGGATCTGGAACAGCCTGTTGCTGGAGGTCGAGCCGACCATCGCGGCGGTCAGCACGCTGCTGATCGCGGTCACCGTGCTGATCCTCGCGGTGGATGCCGCGATCCGGCGCCAACGTCAGGCAGGATCGACGCTGCCCGCGCGATAGGTGGCTCACCGCGAACTGTCGTTGCTTTGGAGCTTGTCCCGCCAGGGCTGAGTTGATCGGGTGTGGTTGCGAGGCCCGGCCCGCCTGCCATCCGAGACGAGCGTGCAGATCGAGGCGCTACACCGCCGGCGTCGGTCCGGTCCCGCCATCGCCTGTCAGCTCGGCCTGCCGTTCTCTACCATGGGCAAGGAGCAGCGCCGCCTCGGCCTCGGGCGGCTGCCTGCCCTCGATCCCAGTCCAGAGGTCATCCGCTACGAGCGCGAGCATCCTGGCGAGTTGCTTCATCTCGCCATCAAGAAGCCCAGCCGCATCACCGGGGACAACGTCCCTGGCTGCGACAGCTAGTCGCGCCGAGCCTGGAAGAATGTTTTTCCGCCGCGCTCGAAGCCAGCCGATTCGTAGAAGCGCAGCACGGCCTCGTCCGTGCGGCCGGTCGCCAGCATCACCTTGTAGCACCCGGCCGCCCAGGCCGCATCCAGCGCAGCGCGCAGCACACGCTTGCCGAGGCCCCGGTTGCGATGCGCGGCATGCGTGACGACGTTCTCGACCAGCGCATAGGGCCGCGCATGGCGCGTGATGTTCGGCACGACGACGAGCGTGCAACTCGCGACCAGCGCACCCTGCTTCTCGACGACGAGGACGGTCGCCATGCCGGACCCGACCAGGGCGGACCAGGCGCGCCGCGCAGCCTCGGCATCGGGGTCCGGATCGCGCGGGTTCAGGTGGCGGTAGAGCGCGAGCATCGCCCCGCAATCCGCCTCCGTCGCCACGCGGATGTTCTCTTCGCTCATCAGCCGCTGTTCAGCACGCGGCCGCCATCGACCAGCAGCGAGACGCCCGTGATGAAGCCCGCTTCGTCCGAGTTCAGGAACAGCGCGGCGTTCGCGACATCCCAGGCCGTGCCCATCTTGCCGCGCAGCGGCACCTTCGCGTCGCGCTCGGCGGCCACGATCTCGCGCGGGCGGTTCTGCGTACGGGCGCGGGTGTCCACGGCCATGGGCGTGTCCATCAGCCCCGGCAGGATGACGTTGCAGCGCACGCCGTGCTTCGCGTTCTGGATCGCGACCTGCTGCGTGAAGGCCATCATCGCGGCCTTGGTCGTCTTGTAGCCGACATAGGGATAATTCTCGACCGCGGCGGCCGAGGAGATCGAGGTGATGGACCCCGATTGCTGCGCGCGCATGATCGGCAGCACATGCTTCACCGCCAGCACCGTGCCGCGCAGGTTGATCGCGACGATGCGATCGAAGGCTTCGACGGTGATGTCCTCGGGCACCGCATCGCCGCCGGCGATGGAGACGCCGACATTGTTGTGCAGGATGTCGACCCGCCCCCAGCGTGCCTTCGCATCGCCGATGGCCGCCGCGATCTCGTCCTCCTTCGTCACGTCGCAGCGGAAGGCGTGGGCGTCCCCACCCGCGTCGCGGATCATGCGCGCCGTCTCCTCGGCCGAGGCGAGGTCGCGGTCCACGCAGAGCACTTTTGCTCCCTCCTGCGCGAAGCGGATGGCAGTGGCGCGCCCATTGCCGATGGCCGCACTCTCGCCCGGCCCCTGACCTGCGCCCATGACGATGGCGATTTTTCCTGGCAGTCGCATCTGTGGCGTTTCCCCGTATTCGCGTCCGGGGATCAGCCTGCCATGCGGCGGCATGGCCGGCTACTCGGCGGCCTTGGCCTTCAGCGCATCCCAGAAGATGCAATCGCCGGGCATCAGCGCGTGATTGCCATTCATGACCTGCACGGGCGCGCGTTCGCCGCGCGCGGCGGCCTCCAGGCGCATGCGCCGCGCCTCCGCCCGCATCGCCGGTGTCTGCCAATGGCGCTCATGGCCCCAAAGGGAGGGACCGCTGTCCACGCGCATGGGCTGCCAGGTTTCCATGTCCACCGCGCGCCCGCCCCAGCCGTATTCGACCAGGAAGCCGCCCGGCGTATTCGCGTAGAAGCTCGTCATGAAGTCGTTGGTGTGGCGGCCGAGCGTGGTCGCGATGCGGCTCTCCTCGCCAAGGGCGATATCGTAGCCCTGGCCGACATCGTCCAGCGAGAGCATCTCCATCATGACGTGATGGAAGGCCGTGCGCGGTGCCTGGATCAGCGCGAGGGAATGGTGGCGCGGATTCACGTGCATGAACTGGGCGCGGAAGGGCTGCTCGATGTAGTCGGAGAGGTGGAAACCCAGCACGCCGCGGTAGAAGCGCGCCATCGCGTCGATGTCCGGCATGGTGAAGACGACATGGCCCATGCCGAGCGGCCCGGTGCGGAAGCCCGAGATGTTGCGGCCGGGCATGAAGGGCCGGTCGGCGGCTTCGGCGCCGTGGAAGAACTCGAGCCGGTTGCCCATCGGGTCGGCGGCGACGATCACCTCCGCGACGCGACGCTGGCAGGCGAGCGCCAGGCCGCCGCGCGCAACGGCGACGCCGGCTGCTTCCAGCGTCGCGGCAGTGGCATCCAGCGCCGCGGCATCGGCGACTTCCCAGCCGAAGCTGGGCGTGCCGCCATGCGCCGCGTCGCGCACCACCAGACGCTGTTTCCGATCATCCATGCGGAAGGTCAGCGTGCCTTGGCTGCGCTCGGCCAGCATCAGGCCGAGGAGGTTCTGGCCGAATCCGGCCCAGTCATCGAGCGCGCCGCCGGCCACTTCCACGTAGCCCAGGGCCTGGACGGTCATGGCAGGGATCCTCCGGATGGCGAGTGAACCACCGGGGTGGGCGCTGCGCCAGCGCCGCGTTGAAGCCGCCGCGTGGCACGCGGATGATTTTGCCCTGCCGGCACGCGGCGCAGAATTGTTCTCCACGATTCCATAGCCAGAAACGAAATATCATTCTATCCTTTCCTCGATGGCCGATTGAGAAAAGTCCTAATACTTATTTTCCAGGTACAACTGGAGCAATGAAGCCATTGCCAGAGCCGAAGGTACATTCCACGATTCTGTCAGTTTTGCCGCATTGAGTATTTCTCGTCGCACCGCTAGAAGCCGCCCGCAATCACGGAGTGCCGCGGCCATGGCCGGGAAACAGGCGAAGACGATCACGGCCGAGGAGGCGGCAGCGCTGGTGAAGCCCGGCGACTGGCTCGATTTCGGCGCCGCGCTCAACCAGCCCGATGCCTTCGATCGCGCGCTCGCCCGCCGGACGCGGGAACTGGAGGGGGTCTCCATCC
Source organism: Acetobacteraceae bacterium (assembly GCA_041910415.1). Lineage (GTDB taxonomy): Bacteria > Pseudomonadota > Alphaproteobacteria > Acetobacterales > Acetobacteraceae > JAYRQX01. The sequence goes on from JAYRQX010000774.1 coordinate 5,177, forward strand.
GCGCCTGCCTGACCATGCGCCCGCGGGCCATCTTCGCGGCCGATCCCGAAGGCCGCCACTTCACCAGCTTCAACTGGCATTTCGCGGGCTACGACCGGAAGATGCACGATGCGGGGTTGGTCCACTACATCCCGTGCAACCTCGGCGAGATCCCCGACTACTACCGCCGATTCATCGACCCCGTGGACATCGCGATCCTCAAGGCCGCGCCGGCGGACAGCGAGGGCTGGTTCAACCTCGGTCCCATCGGCCTCTGGCATCCCGCGGTGATCGAACGCTCGCGCATGATCATCATCGAGGTCGAGCCGGACATGCCGCCTGCGAACGGCAGCCATGTGCGCATCCATCGCTCGCAGGTGGACTTTGTGATCGAGGGCGACGGCCTGCCCATGCCGGAACTGCCCAGCGCCGAGCCGACCGAGGTGGACCGCGCGGTCGCGCGCCGGATCGCCGCCGAGATCGAGGACGGCGCCTGCCTGCAGGTCGGCATCGGCGGCATGCCGAACGCCGTCACCTCCCTGCTGCTCGATGCCGGCGTGAAGGACCTCGGCGTGCAGTCGGAAATGCTGAATGACGGGATCGGCGCGCTCTACCGTGCCGGGCGCATCACCGGCGCGCGCAAGGCGGTGGACACGGGCAAGCTGACCTACAGCTTCGCCCTTGGGACCAAGACGCTCTACGACACCATCCGCAACAACCCCGACCTGAACTGCCTGCCGGTCGAGGTCACCAACATCCCCGCGGTGATCCAGCAGAACGACAACGTCGTCGCCATCAACAACACGACGCAGATCGACCTGCAAGGCCAGGCGGCGAGCGAATCCGACGGCCATCGCCACATATCCGGCACCGGCGGGCAGTTGCAATTCGTCCGCGGCGCCTATGCCTCCAGGGGCGGGAAGAGCTTCGTCTGCCTGGCGTCCACCTTCGAGAAGAAGGGCGTGCGGAAAAGCCGGATCGTGCTGAACCTGACAGCGGGGAACATCGTCACCACCCCCAGGTCGGACCAGATGTACGTCGTCACCGAATACGGCATGGCGAATCTCAAGGGGAAATCGGTGGCCGAACGGGCGAAGGCCATGATCGGCCTCGCGCATCCGGATTATCGCGAGGAATTGTCGCGACAGGCGCGCGAGAACAACCTGGTGCCGCGGCACTTCCTGTAACAGCTCAGTCGAGCCGCGCGCCCACCGCGCGCACCACCGGCGGCCAGCGTTCGGATTCCCTGCGGATCAGCGCGGCGAAGGCCTCCGGCCCATGGCCCGTGACCTCGAAACCCTGCGCGGCCAGGTTACCCGCGACCTCGGGCAGCGCCAGCACGCGGCGGAACTCCGTGGCCAGGCGCTCGACCGCCGCGGCCGGCGTGCCGCGCGGGGCCAGGATGCCCTGCCAGGTCACCACGTCGAAGCCCGGATAGCCGCTTTCGGCGATGGTCGGCACATCGGGCAGCGCCATCGCGCGCGCCGCGCCCGTCACGGCGATGGCACGAAGGCGGCCTTCGCGGATGTGCTCGATGGCGGCGGGAAGCGTCACGAAGAGCGCCTCCACATGCCCCGCCACCAGATCCACGACCGCCGATCCGCCGCCGCGATAGGGAACGTGGCTGAAGTCGTAGCCGGCCTCTCGCGCGAACAGGCTGCCCGCCAGATGCCCGATCGAGCCGTTGCCCTGGGACGCGATGGTGATGCGCCCATCCGCTTCCCGCGCCCAGGCGACGAAGGTGCCGAGATCGCGGACCGGGGAGCGTGGGTTGACCACCAGCACCTGCGGCGCGCGCACCGCTTCGATGATCGGCGTGAAGTCGCGTACCGGGTCGAAGCCGGGGCGGTCATAGAGCGCGGGGTTGATGGCCAGCGGGTCGGACCCCACCAGCAGGGTCAGCCCGTCCGGCCGCGCGCGGGCCACCAGTTCGAAGGCCAGGTTCGATCCGGCGCCGGGATGGTTCTCGGCCACCACCGGCTGGCCGATGGCGGGCGTCAGTTGGCGCGCCAGGGTGCGGCCCAGGATATCCAGGCTGCCGCCGGGGGCGACGGGGATCACGATCCGGATGGCGCGGTCCGGCGCCCAGGCGGCCCGCGGAGCGGTCGCGAAGGCCGGGCGCAGTCCGAGGCAGGCGGGAATGCCGAGAAGGGTCGTGCGGAGAAGCAGGTCGCGACGCCGGGACATCGGGAGCTCCTTGGAGCTCGAAGAGAATCTTGTTCTCCACAACGGTGAGTCTTGCGCAAGCAAAAGAATTCTGTTCTACGAACCCCCACTGAACCACCGGATGTCTTGCAGATGGCTGCTTCCCTGGAGTTGGACCACACCGACCGCGCGATCCTGCGCCTGATCCAGCGCGACGCCTCGCTTTCGCTCGCAGAGATCGCGGCCGAGGTCGGGCTGACGCCGACCCCCTGCTGGAAGCGCATCCGCCGCATGGAGCAGGCGGGTATCATCACCGGCCGCGTCGCGCTGGTGGACCCGGCCAAGGTCGGGCTCGGCCTGTCGGTCTTCGTCGCGATCGAGACCGGCGACCATTCCGCACCCTGGATCGAATCCTTCGCGACCACGGTCGGCAAGATGCCGGAGGTCGTGGATTGCTGGCGCCTCGGCGGGGATGTGGACTACCTGCTGCGCGTCGTGGTGCCCGACATGGCGGCCTTCGACAATTTCTACCGTCGGCTGACCGCGGATGTGCCCTCGCTCCGCAAGGTGACGTCGCGCTTCGCCATGGAGCGCGTGAAGAGCACGACGGCGCTGCCGATCTGACGGTTTGCCGCTTGGGGTGTGCGACATGGTATGGGAACCGCAACAGGCAAGGATTAGCGCCCACCATGGCTGCGGTCAGATTGCGGAAGCTTCCCGCGGCATATGCGATGTTGGGATGGTGCGCGCTGGCCGGGACTGCCCTCGCGCAGGCGCCGACCATCCCGGAGCCGCCAATGCTTCCGATGGATGGTTGTGGAACGGGGCTCCCTAACTGGGAAGTGCGTTTCAAGCGGGGAGCCGACGTGGCATTGGAAGAGTCGTCGATCCAAAGACTTCAGGACTTCGCTCGCGAAGCACCGAGGGGACCGTACCTGATCCGGGTATTTTCCAGGGGAAGCGGCGACGAAGATTATGATCTGGCTGATCGGCGCCTCCGCCACCTGGTCAGCCTGCTGATCGGATTCGGTGTGCCCGCATCCAGTATCTGGTTCCAGCATGACGTGGACCGGATCGAGAACGGCACGGCAATTGTCATTGAGGCAAGTGGCGTCGAGCGATGCCTGAATCAGGCGACCGGGCGCCAACTGGAGTGGCTCGAGCGTCATTGTGCGCCGCGATTTGAGCAACCGATAGGCAATCAATGGCCCCGCGGCTGCGCGGCTGTACTGCATCAGTTGTGGCAGCGCTACCGTCCATACGTTCCGAACCCATCGCCCAGATAGGCATCCATGCCCTTTTGTTTCACCCGCGACTCGGCGGGGCCGGTTGTCGCCTCGTAAGTCGCGCGGGTACAAGGGGGCATCGTGCGAACCCCCCTTCGAATCGCCCCTTCGCTCCTCGCCGCCGACTTCGCCCGCCTGGGCGAGGAGGTGCGCGCCGTCGCGGCCGCCGGCGCCGACTGGTTGCATCTCGACATCATGGACGGGCATTTCGTGCCCAACATCAGCTTCGGCCCGTCCATCGTGAAGGCGCTGAAGCCGCATTGCGCGCTGCCCTTCGACGTCCACTTGATGATCGCGCCGGCCGATCCCTACCTCGCCGCCTTCAAGGAGGCCGGCGCTGACTGGATCAGCCTGCACCCCGAAGCCGGGCCGCATCTGCACCGCTCGCTTCAGACGATCCGCGCGCTCGGCTGCAGGGCGGGCGTGGTGCTGAACCCGGCGACCCCTGTCGAAGCCGTGGCCAACGTCCTCGACCTGACGGATCTGATCCTGGTGATGACGGTGAACCCCGGCTTCGGCGGCCAGTCTTTTCTCCGCAGCCAGCTCACCAAGATCGCGGCGTTGAAAAGAATGATCGACGCCTCCGGCCACGACATCCGGCTGCAGATCGATGGCGGCGTGACCGCCGAGACGGCACCGCTCTGTGTCGAGGCTGGGGCGGATGTTCTCGTTGCCGGCAGCGCCGTTTTCGGCAAGCCTGACTATGCCAAGGCGATCGCGGAGATCCGCGCGGCCGAGGCCAAGGGGGGCGGCGGATGATCGATTTCCTCCGCGGCGCGCGGCAGCGCCTCGCGCGGTTCAAGCCGGTGCGCGTCCCCGACGCGCCGCTGCGGCCATTCCGCGACCTCTGGCCCGGCGAGCCCACCCGCGGCGCGCGGCTGCTGCGCGGCGAATACGAGGTGGCCGGCACCGTCCGCCCGCTGATGCCCGCCGAGGAAGGCGGGGAAGGCTGGGACC